>NZ_JAGWCW010000022.1:0-67987 GCF_020657835.1 Clostridioides sp. ZZV14-6387 | reverse complement strand
GTTACACATAATATATTTTGATATAATTAAGTTATTAATAAAGTATTCCAAGTATCTAAGAAAAGAAAAGGAATACTTATTTTTATGTTTTATTTTTAATGGAGGCTTATATGAACTTAGAAAAATTAAAAAAATTTTTTGGATTTCCTCTAGACAAAGAACATAAAGAAAACGTTGAAAAAGAGCTTTGCAATTATCTTTATCATACAGGGAAAATCATTTGTATAATAATAATAATATCCCAAATAATTATGATTATATCAATATCAGCTAGAGAAGGTGGCCCTTTTGCCACTCCAAGACGCCAATGGTATTTTTGTATGTACATAACACTGTTTTCTGTATCTTCAATCTTTATGTTTGTATTTTCTTATCTTTGGAATAAAAAAAAGGAATATTGCACTTTTTATATAAACTTATGGGTAATTTATGTATCTTTTTTCTGCCTATGGGGATGTGTAATTACTCTACTCGACCAATTAGGTGGAAATGACTTAAGTGTATTTAGTTACATTATGTTAGCAGCTGCGGCTTTTTCAGTATTAAAATTCGGAGAATCAATAATAGTTTTTGGTGGATGCTTTTTATTTCTTAACTTTTTCTTACCTGGAATTCAAACTATACCAGGTAATGAATTTAGTAATATCGTTAATACTTTTTTTATAACATCACTTGCTATTTTTGTTTCTACAATGCTATATAGAAGTCGTGTATTTACTTATTATGACAAACTTCTAATTCGCCAACAATATGAGGAAATATATCATATAAATAATTTACTTAATCATAAAGTTATGATAGATGAACTAACTAAAATGAATAATCGTAGATACCTTGAAGATATTCTACAAAAAAAATTAATCAGCTATGCAAATCAAGTACCTATAACTGGAATGATGCTAGATATCGATTACTTCAAGCAATTTAATGATACCTATGGGCATCAAAAAGGAGATTATTGCTTGCAAAGTATCGCTAAAGTAATTTTAGATTTTACAAATTCTGAAAATGCACATGCTATACGATATGGTGGCGAGGAATTTTTTATATGTATTTTCAACTGTGATGAAGAAGATGCTAAACTTAAATCAGAATGTTTACGAAAAATTATAGAAAATTGCCATTTTGAACGTGATGATGTTCCTTCAAAATGTGTAACTGTTAGTATTGGAGTTTATACAAAGAAAATTGAAGAAAAAATAACATTAGAAGAATTTATAAGTTACTGTGATAAAGCTCTATATACTGCAAAAGAAGAAGGACGTAATTGTGTGGAATTTTATTAAAAAATATATAAATAAAAGTATTAATCCTTCATGCTTAAATTTTTCAGGAAAAATTTTTTTATATTTACAGTAAGTAAACACTATTAAATAAACCTATAAATTAGACTTTTAAACTTAAGTCTCACTTATAGGTTTATTATTTTCTGAATATTAATTATTTTGAATTTTAATATTTATAAGCTATACCATTAAATCTAAGTTATATTTTCAAATATATTATTATCTAATTTTCCATTTCTTTAATCAACGAAACATTTTGTTTTTCTATAGAATTTAACACATCTGTATCAGCTCCTATATCATAATCTGGCTGATACCATGATTTATTACTAAAATAACTCTTATATGGCTCTTCTTTAAACACATACCCATATCTTGCAAATATTTCATTTCTTATATAAGCTAACTCTCCTTTGCTATAACCCTCGAGTTCTTCTCTAGTCAAAACTCTTGAATCACTATCATATATAATATAATCATCATCATAACTTACTTCTTTACTTTTTGAGTTAGAATCTGAATTTGAATCACTTTTACTGTTCTTTGTATTATTTTTTTCTTTATCACTCTCATCACTTGTTTTATTATTTATGCTTTTGATAAATTTATCAGCTTCTTCTTTGGAAATTTTGTTAAGTGTACCACTTACTTTGTCAGCTTCTAATGAAATTTCATTACTATTATATCTAGTTACAGACAGTTTTTTATTTGATGAACTATCCTTACTTTTTAATACCATACTATTGCTATCTGAACTTTCTACTTCATATTTAATCGTATAATTACCTTCTTCTTGGTTTTTAGTATAAAGTTTTATTTTATCAGGTTCTTCAAACTCAAATATATTATACTCATCAGCCTTCCAAAAACCACTTAAATCTTTTGGCTCTAGATTTTTAGAATAAATCAATTCATTTTCTAAATAAATCTCTGAGTACTTTTGTATATTACTCATTTCAACTTTATCTTTCTTAGTCTTCATATTATAAAAATGTACTTCCTTATTCTTGCTAGAATATACTATGTTCTCTGAATTAAAGGAATAACCAATCACATCACTTGCTATCTTCTCTTTATCTAAAAATAATTCACCACTTGATTTAATATAAAGTAATTTATCATTATTAATAATAGATAGATTAGAATTTTCTTTCATGTCATTTCCTATTTTTTCTTCTTCTTTATTATCTTTCTTGATATATATGTCACCATCAGAATTTATAAATACAATACCATCATTAATTAAACTTATATAATCAATATCAGATTTTATTTTCTTAGATTCGTCTTTTCCTACTTCTTTTTCATATAATTCATCATCACTATTTATAAAGTAAAATTTATTATTTCTATATCTATAAGACCTAACATCTGATGCTATTTTTTCACTTTTTCCATTTTTATATAAATACAATTCTCCTTTTAAGTCTTTATAATTATACTCACTTATATACATAATATCTTCATCATCAGATTTTACTCCCCATAAATTCGATACATCCGAACTAATCTTAACTTTATCATTTTTATCTAAGCTTTTTAAGTATAAATTATCATCATTATTTATAAATATCACATCGCCTTTATTGTTTATAATATCAAAATTTTTTATATCTGTTGATATTTTTTCTTTATCTCCATTTTCTTTATATAGATATAACTCTTCATCTGTATTAACATAATATATATACTTTCCATCTTGAGATATCTTATATAATACAACATCATTGGCTATTTTTTCTTTGTCTTTCCCATCATACTTTACATACAAAGAATTTTCTGATGATATATATGCCATAGTCTTTGAAGAAGGAATAAATTCATATGAGTTAAGTTCACTAGAAATTAAGTCTGATGCTAATTTTTCCTTTTCTTTTTTTAAATTGTATTTATACAAATTATTCTCTTTATCCTGAATTAATATAGATTGCTCCCCATTTATATAATCTCTCTTTGTATCTATAGGTATATCTGATGCTATTTTTTCTTCATCCTTACCTTGTGTCTTTATATATACATCTGTCATACCATCAGAATTATCCTCATCTCTTTTTAATAGTATAAGAGAATTATCTCTTTTATCCTGACTATTTTTAGAATTATTTTTTGTACAACCTGTGCATATAAGTACCAAACTTAAAACCATAAATAACCATTTCTTAGACATTCTTACTCCCCCTCATATAATAGATAATGTAATAAATATTTTTTATATTTAACATTTTACACATTTTCATACTATAGCCTTATATATTTGTAATATAAAGCTAGCCTACAAATTCATTTATATTTTTTCCATAATTATCTAAAATCACTTTATAGTTTATAGTATATCACAACAAACGTTATCCTATCACATTAACTATAACTACTCCAAAAGCCTTTAATGCTTCTTGAAGTACTTCATTTCCTCCATAAGGATATCCTATGGGATTAAAATAAAGTTTTGAAGTTTTTTCTTCAATCATTTTACAACCTTCTATTGTATAATCACCTATACCAATTTCAGAAAATACAGTTTCAAAATCCCACGGAACAGATTTCAAATACTCTTGTCTTTTTTCTTCATCTAACTGTTTATATTTCTCCCAAAACATTTTATTTTCTTCTTCTGTTGGCCACCAAAAATAATCTAATTCTTCTCTATAATAAAAATCTTCCACTCTTTCTAAAATATAATATTCCAAATCATTAACTTGTACACAATCATTTTTTATACTTGCTATATATGAAAATAAATTCTCAATCCTCTTAAATACTTCAATATTATCAACATTAAATTCAATAAAACAAAATTCACACATCATATTCCCCTCCTAACTTGAATACTTTATACTTATATTGTATTGCAAAATAAAATTAATTAAATCATATGTTTACAAGTACAATAAAAATAACTTGCATATATCCAAACTAGATAATATACAAGTTATTTACTATTTTTATGCTTAAAATTATATAATTGTACTATAATTTATAATTATTAGAATTCAGCATTCTTAGGAGTTCTTGGGAAAGGTATAACGTCTCTTATATTAGACATACCTGTCATATACATAATTATTCTTTCAAATCCAAGACCAAATCCAGAGTGAGTAGCAGTACCAAATTTTCTAAGCTCTAAATACCACCAGTAATCTTCTTCTCTTAATCCCATTTCATGAATTCTATCTAATAAAACGTCTTCTCTTTCTTCTCTTTGAGAACCCCCAACTATTTCTCCAACACCAGGAACTAATAAATCCATTGCTCTAACAGTTTTACCATCTTCATTCATTCTCATATAGAATGCTTTTATATCTTTTGGATAATCAGTTACAAATACTGGACAGTTGTATATTTGCTCTGTTATATATCTTTCATGCTCAGTTTGAAGGTCACATCCCCATTCAACTGGATACTCAAATTCATGACCTGATTCAATTAATAACTCTACTGCTTTAGTGTATGTTATTCTAACAAATTCAGAGTTTACTATCTTATTTAATCTTTCTAATAATCCTTTATCTATAAAACTATTAAAGAATTCCATTTCTTCAGGAGCATTTTCTAAAACATAACTTATAACATATTTTATCATATCTTCTGCAAGTTCCATGTTATCTTCAAGGTCTGCAAAAACTATTTCTGGTTCTATCATCCAGAACTCTGAAGCATGTCTTCCTGTGTAAGAGTTTTCAGCTCTAAATGTAGGTCCAAAAGTATAAACATTTCTAAAAGAAAGTGCCATTATTTCAGCATTTAATTGTCCACTAACTGTTAAATTTGCTTCTTTTCCAAAGAAATCTTGAGTATAGTCTATTTTTCCATCTTCAGTTTTTGGAATATCATTTAAATCCATAGTTGTTATTCTAAACATTTCTCCTGCACCTTCACAGTCACTACCTGTTATGATTGGAGAATGTGCATATACAAAGTTTCTTTCTTGGAAAAACTTGTGTATAGCATATGCAGCTATTGATCTTACTCTAAATACAGCTGAGAAAGTATTACTTCTTGGTCTTAAATGTGCTATTGTTCTTAAGTATTCAAGTGTATGTCTTTTCTTTTGTAGCGGATATGAACTATCTGATTCCCCTTCTACAACTATACTTTTTGCATGTATCTCTACAGGTTGTTTAGCTCCTTCTGTAGATACCAATTCACCTTCCACAAATATAGATGAGCTTATTGCTAATTTTCCTATTTCTTTAAAATTTTCTACTTTCTCATCAAATACTATTTGCATATTCTTAAAAAAGCTTCCATCATTTAACTCTATAAATCCAAAGTTCTTAGATACTCTAGATGTTCTTATCCATCCAGCTACTTTTACAGTTTTTCCTATGTACTGCTCTTTGTCTCTGTACAATTCTTTTACTGTTATAAATTCCTTTTGCATTTTAAATCCTCCTAGTATAATTATTATTAATTTCTTATAAATATAATTTCAATAAAAAAAAGCCCTTCATCCCTATATAAAGGGACGAAAGACTATTACTCTCGCGGTACCACCCTAATTGTCATAAATGACCTCTTAGTTAAGCAATGCTTAAAGCCTATAACGGTGCCTTCCGTCTAAGTCTACTTGCTAAACAAGCTTTCGATTAGAAACTCCAAGATGTTCTTCAATATAAACCTCGTATTGAGCTCTCACCGTCCTCAACTCGCTAAAACTACATTTTATATCTACTCTTCTCTTCACAGTATTTATCTTTTATTATTTCCGCTAATTAACAAAATTATACCAATTTATAAATTTTTAGTCAATAAATTTATGAAATTGATACTGATTGCTATTTATAAAAAAAGTAGAGTAGCACATTGTTCATCAAACTAGATATAAGTCTACAAGCCAATACTACTCTACAAAATTACAATAAATACTTATTTTTATCATTGAATCTTACAATTTTTATAACTTACTTCCATTGTCAACCCAATCTTTGGCTTCCTCAACACTATTAAGTGAAGGTATTGAAACTTTACTATGAGGTTTTAATTTTTCAACATCAGCCCATGCTGCTGTTGACTCATTTCCAACTAAAAGTGGACTTCTAAGTCTTTTATTATCTTTGCCTTTTAATGCTCTTGCTTTCTTATTTTCCAAAACTATCACCTCTATTATTTATTTTGTAATAGTTTTAGCAATTTTTCAAATTAAATTCATAAGTTGAGATTATAATGATTTTTAAATAAATAATATACATTTTTAATACCTAATTCATTCCTATTTTTATCCAAAATTTTTATTTCATATTACAAAATATACGACTATCTTTTTATTTTAATATTAATTTTTGGTACTATTTTTTAATATAAAAAACATACTAAAAATCTGATTATCCCCTAGAACACAGTACCTATCCGCATATATACAGGACTAACAAAGCCATTTTACTACTAATTTACTACTACCGAATGAGCCTTGATACGTTGATAAGTCCTAGAAATGCAAAGATATGGTATTAACACATCAGTATTGTATCAAAAAAAACTAAATATTTTATAGAACATGGAACACGAAAAAAGGTGTTCCTTTTCTATTTGCAGGCGTTCTTAATTGAGCGTCTTTTTTCATGCAAAATTACTATGAAAGGAAATACTATGAAAACAAAATCGAAAAGTATATTAAGAAAATTAACAACCTATATCATGGTTTTAGTAACTGTCTGCGGTACGTTTTTAACAAACCCTACCTCTGTTTCAGCTAGTGAATTGGTTCTAAACGAACCGACTGAATATAGTTATACAGGAGTAAGCCCACACTTAGGTTATGCAATCACGCACAATCCAATTTATGTTATGAAGATGGACGGAAAGAAAGTATTCTGTGTAGAATCTGGAATCTTCACTACGACAGGTGGTGGTTATATTCCAGAGGGTACATAACCGTTACAGAGGTAACCGCTCCTAACGGCTATTTCAACAAAGGAGAAATCAAGAAAGTTGTTATTAAGCCTAATGAAACAGTCAAAGTTACGTTAAATAACAAAGAACAATTAGGGCAGGTTCTTCTTGCTAAAACAGGAAAAGAATTTGGTACGACTATGTTCAATCAATACTACTCCTTAAAAGGTGCAGTCTATGGAATCTATAAAGAAGATGGTACGAAAGTTACCACCATAACAACAGACGAATACGGAAAAGCTATTTCTTCAAATATTAAGCTAGGAAAATACTATGCTCTTGAAGAAACAGCTCCAGCAGGTTATGTATTGAATCAAAACAAGATTCCATTTGAGTTAAAATATGCAGGTCAAACCGTAGATACTGCGGTTCAATCTACTACTGTAAAAGAAGTTGTTATCACTGGTGGCTTTGACCTTGTGAAGTTTGGAAACTATGACTGGCAAACAACATTAGCTAGTATCTTAAATCCAAAAGAAATCATTGAGAAACAGGTTGTTGATACGAATAGCATTGAGAGTTTTGTAGAATCCTTTAGCAAGGAATATTTTTCATGGCAACAGTCGCAAGATTCACAGGACAAACGAATTGAACGTTTGAAGAATTATCTGACTGAAAACCTACAACAGTTGAATACTGAAATGGTTCGCTCGGATATTCCTACTAGTTCTATTGTCAACAGCTTTCAAGTAAGGAGTGTGAAACAGAACAATGAAAATGCCTATGATGTACTCTTTTCAGTAGGACAACAGATTTCAGAGGGCGAGAACAAAAAGAATATCGTTTCCACCTATACTGTTACTGTCTATGTAGATGAAGTAGGAAATATGGTAATTATTAAGAACCCTACCATTGACATCAAGCCACAAAAGGCAAGCTATGAGCCTGTACTTTCTGATAGTGACGGAACGGTGGACGCAAATACAACAGAGGAAATTAATAGTTTCTTAGACACATTCTTCAAGCTCTATCCTACTGCAACAGAAAAAGAGCTATCTTACTATGTAAGTAATCAAGCACTTGATGTAATTAATAAAGATTATGTATTTGTGGAACTTGTGAATCCTGTTTATACACAAGTTAACAATCAAGTGACCGCTATTGTAACAGTGAAATACCTTGATAAGGAAACCAAAGTTACACAGCTTTCTCAGTTTGAGCTTACTTTGCAGAAAAATGACAACTGTAAAATAATAATGGAATAGTTTCTATGTAAATATATTTTTACTATCTTACCTAACTAATTGAAAGATGATATAATTTAATCAAATATTTGGTAAGGAGGGATGAATATGCATTTAATTGATTTTATGAATGAAGATATTAAAAAGAAGCTTGTTAAAAAAACGTATAAAAAGAAAGAGACTATTCTTTTTGCTGAGCAAGAAAATGAATATGTAATTCTTATGATTGACGGTATTGCAGAAGCATTCATCTTAAATGTGAAAGGAAACATCTCAACTATTCATCTTTATAGAAGTGGTAGTTTTTTTGGAGAAATGGAACAATTTAATGATGGGAAAAAACCCGTTGAAATTGTCGCTTTCACAGATTGTAATGTATATAAACTTCATAGAGATGATTTTTTAAACTGGTTAAGGGGAGATTTTGAAGCTACAAAATTTCTGATTCGAGAAATATCTAGTAAATTAGTTGTAAATGCTGAATTAATTGAAGAATTATCATCTTTAAGTGTTAAAGAACGACTTCTGAGGTGTATATCCTTACACTATTATAGAAGTGAATTAAATCTGCTTACCAAAAAACAGCTTGCTAGCGAAGTAAACGCTCCAATTAGAAGCATTAATCGTGCTATAAATGAATGTGTACAAGAACATCTAATTGCTTATGAAAACAAAAGATTTAGTGTAATTAATCAGCGAGAGGTATTAAAGAATCTTCCTACAACATAAGTATAATTTCAAAAAAGTATTGGATAATAATTATTCAATACTTTTTTATTTCGGGTCAAGTGACCTATTTTTTTTATTTCTTCATTATATAATACTCCTATGCATAATTATGTTGGATTGATAGCTAATAAAAGAAAGTGAGAGGTGTTATATTATGACTAAAACACAACAGGAAATGATACAAAACGTATTAGAATTTTCAAAAAGAGATAGTAGGATAATAGGACTTGCAATTAGCGGTTCTTATATCACAAAATCGTTAGATGAATATTCTGATTTGGATTTTCTGATTGTAGCAGATGATAAATCCTATGAAGAAGTTATCGAAGAGAGATTACTTATTGTGGAACAGTTTGGAACATTAGTTTCTGCTTTTACTGGCGAACACGTTGGAGAACCTCGATTGATAATTTCCCTCTATGATTCCCCTGTTCTTCATGTTGATTTTAAGTTTACAACCTTAGATGGTTTACTAGATAGGGTTGAAGATTCAGCTATTCTCTATGAAGAAAACAACTGCATAACAGAAATTTATTCTAAAAAAGAAGCATACTTCCCAACTCCAGACTTACAGTGGATTGAAGATAGATTTTGGATTTGGGTTCATTACGCTTGCACTAAGATTGGACGTAGAGAACTATTTGAAACAATTGATTTTTTATCTTTTTTAAGACAATCAGTACTTGCCCCATTAATACAGCTTCTCTTAGGTAAATTACCTCGTGGAGTTAGAAAAATTGAATTGGACGCACCCCAATATATTGAAGCATTAGAAAAGACGGTTGCTACCCATGAATATGAAAGCTGTGTTAATGCATTGCAGGCTACTATCAACCTGTATCTTGAGTTAAGAGAGGAATTATCACAAAGTCCTATTGTCCGAAAGGTTGAAGCTGAAAGGGTTGCATTACAGTATTTTCAAGATTTAATCAAATAAACCCAAAGTAAAAAACATTGAATAGTAAATTTGAAAGTAACAGTATGGAGGATAACTATGAGTGATATTTTAAGTAGAATTACAAATAAAATTGGGGATAAGAATATAGTTGATAAGTTAGCAGCTCTATCAAAATCAGATTTGAACTCACTTCTATTAGAAGTGTTTGATAGACAAGCAAATACTTTAACTGCAACTGATATTCTAAAGTCATACCAACTAAATAGATTTACTATCCCTAGCGGTATAGATCCAGAAGAAATTCATGCTTTGGAATCAAAATTATTGAGAAAAGCATTCAATATGGATATCAAGACGATTATGCTTTCTCCCTCTGCTCCATTAGGTAGCTGTAGCGTTTTTGGCTCCGTAGATCAATATAACGTAGTAAGTGCTCTACGAGGGACAGAAACACTTGCAGACCCCTCAAATATGTTGGCAATAATTATTGCTGATAAATTAAAAAGAAAAGAAGAAAATAATACCATACCTATCCACATGGCTACTACTGCTAGGGCAATAAGAGCACAAAATTTTGTAGGTAAAGGTTTATATTCACATTTTGGCTTATATTGTATGGTTTCATCTGGTATAGATACAGGGTCTTACACTTGTGAAAAAATGTTGTTAGAAAAGCATTTAAACTATTATAAAGATATATTAAGTGAAATAGAAAATGTTCGTTTCTCTATTATTCTACGCAAAAGAAACGGATACAAAGATAATGACGGATTTTTCGACAGAATGGTTGAAACTATCAAACTTATTTTTCCTAATATAGAGTTATCAATTCATAATGATGATGTTGATAATAATTATTATAAAGGTATCAATTTCAAATTATTGGTCAAACAAGGAAATGAAACCGTTGAAATAGTTGACGGTGGATTTGTTGACTGGACTTATCAAATGCTTGGAAATAAAAAAGAACGCTGTTTGATAAGTGGTATTGGCTTAGAAAGATTTCTTGTAGCTGTTTCATAAAAGGAGAAGAAAAATGGAACTTATAGAGTGGAATTATGCTTATATTACCGATTTAGTTGAGTTTGCGAATGATAAAGAAATTGCAAAGAATCTTCGTGACAACTTCCCCCACCCTTATAGGGAGCAAAACGCTAGAGATTTTATTAGTTTTTGTTTGGCAACTCCAGATGTTAAACAACTTAGCTATGCTATTTTTTATCAAGAAAGGGCTATTGGAAGTATCTGCCTAACATTTGAAGAAGATACCTCTATTAATAAAAATGCTGAATTAGGTTACTAGCTTGCTAGGAACTATTGGGGCAAAGGGATAGCAACAAATGCAGTAAAAGAAATATGCAAAATTGCCTTTGAAAAATACAACCTTAACAAAATTCATGCTAATGTATATTCCTACAATAGAGGGTCAAGTAAAGTATTGGAAAAATGTGGTTTTAAGATTGAAGAATACTGTCACAATTCCATAATAAAGAATAGAAAAATGCCGATACTCCTTGTAGATACAGGATATATCGGCATTTACCAACTTATGAAAAGATAATCAAATTTAATATAAGTTTTTTTTATGACAAACTATACAATAAAATTAAACTACTAATTAAAGATACTTTTTTATTTACAAAGTATTTGCTATCTGTTGAATTGTATTTTTCAAATCTAAAATCCCATATCCTTGTGATACATTAGGATATGTATATATATCAAGTTTTGTTGCTCCCAATATTAAATATGTTTTTAAAACTTGTGTAAATAATGATAACCTTGGTATATTATCTTGTTTTTCTAGATATTCCATTAATAAAGCTAAGACACCAGTAACTATAGAACTACTAATACCTGTTCCTGTTCCTGTATTATATGTTCCGTTTTTGTATGTAGATATTATGTCTACACCTGGTGCTACTATATCTGGTTTAATTCCTCTTCCTCTAATTGGACCTTTTGAAGAACCAATCCACATACTATCTGTTTTATTGTTAAATGTACCCACTGTGATTACATCATCACTAGCTGCATACATCGTTATTGTCGCAATTGAATCAGGGTCCAGAAATCTTGTATCTGGAGCTATCAGGTTTTTATTCGGTAAATATATATCATATTCTCCTCCTATTATAAGTTCTGAAGTCAATCTTAAAGTCCATACTCCAGGTTTTATATCTCTTAACTTTATCTCCAAGTTTTCTTTTCCAGAAGTGATATATGGATAAATAAATCGCATTGCATAAGTAGTATTTTCTAAGTTGAATTTTCCTCTATATACATAAAAGTCTGGAGAATATCTTATATCATGACTAACTTCACCTGAAGGAGATATTATCTGTGCTCCTATCTTATCTGGACCATTCGTATTTAGTGTTATATCAAGTGCATAGTCATCTCCATCTTGTATTATTACATCTTGTACTTCACCTACACTACTAAATCTTCCAGAATAATGAATATCTGTATTGCCTTGATTACCTGCACCACTCACTACTACCACACCAGCACTACTCAATAGATTAAAAGTATCTAATATTGAAGTAGTTGCTACAGCACCTGATTTAACTCCAATAGTTAAATTTATTATTATAGGCTTATTTTCTGTTCTTGCTATATTAGTGACATATGTTATAGCAGCTAGAAAATCTGAAACACTGTAATTTATCCTTCCAGTGTAATAAGTATCCACATATGATTTTAATTTAACCACTATTAAGTCTGATTCTGTAGTAATACCTCTATACTGTGAATTTACCCTTCCATTTCCAACCAATATACCAGAAGCCAAAGTTCCAGTACCTATATTATCTTGACTTAAACTCCCATCATTTCTACTTATAGCTATATTTAACTCACTTCTTGTAAATTCACTTCCAAAAATAAAACCTTCTGGAGGTGGATTTGTATTTGCTTCTTGGTCCCATAGTTTTAAAACTTTACTACTTCCATCCGCATTTATAAAGTCAGGATGTAAGTAATCTATGCCTGAATCTATAACTGCCAGTAGGATTCCTCTTCCTGTTATATCATTGTATGGATTTTCATAGATATATTCAGTTTCGGCAGCTGTAGTGATAGTTTCTCCGTTATTTACATTGTTAGTTATATCAATCAAACTACTCATGGGAGCTGACTCTTCCCACCATGCTACTTGCAATATGTTATTTAAAATAGTTTCATCAAAATCCATAGGTACATATATTACTGCAAGCTGGCTATTTAAAACCATATACCTATTTATACCATTTTCTTGGAGTGCAGTTTCTATATCGCCTTGATAAATTATACAATAAGATTTTTCCATAAATCCCTCCTACCTTAACACATCAAACATACCCCTAACATCTAAAGAACCATATCCGGCACTTGTATTTGGATATACTGTATTTAAATTTTTCTTAGCCCCAGCTTGCATAAATGTTTTTACTTTTTGAACATATGCTTGATTTGGATATCTACCATCAGCAAAAGTATATTGAAAATACATTGCAGCAGCTCCTGCAACGTGTGCACTTGCTGCTGCTGTGCCAGTTATAGTTGCATATTTATTTCCAGGATAAGCTGCTATTATATTTACTCCTGGTGCCACTAAATCTGGCTTCAATCTATTTTCAATGGTTGGCCCTCTTGATGAGCTTTGCCATAAACTATTGTTGATAGTGTTATATGCTCCTACAGTTATTAAATCATCTTGAATAGCTGGATAATTTATAGTAAAAAAAGGGTCAACTTGTCTAAATCTAGTTCCACTTTTTAGAAGCACTCTATTTGGTAAATACAAGTTATATATACCATTTATAATATAAACCCCAATTAATCTGATTTTCCAAAGGCCTCTTTTAGCATTTTTCAAGGTAATATTAGTGAACTGCTGACCTGAAAAAGTAGTTGGATATACATATGTTATAAAATAATCAGTTCCTTCTAAATCAAATAAACCAGTAACTCTATTGTAACTTGATACACCTACACTTTTACTCTCTTCACCTGAAGGTGATACTATTACTACATCTGCCTTATCTGGCTTGTTTAACCAAAGTTCTAATGATAATTCTTCTTCATCTTCACTTAACTCCAACTCAATATCAACAGAGCCATCTTCATGTAGTATCCTTCCAGATGTATGTGTTTGTGTATTGCCCTCATTTCCTGCCCCTGCTGTTATGCATAGACCTCTTGTAAAGAAAGCTTTTTCACTATTACTCCTATTAGTTAAGCCAGCTAGACTACTACTACCCAAAGATACATTTATAACTAATGGTCTTCCAAGTTCAAAAGCTTTTTTATATGCATATTGAGACGCAGCAAATAGCATTGCACTATTATAAAAACCATCTATCTTACCAAGTTTTATTATTATTAATTCTGCATCTTCTGCTATCCCTGCATATTCACTATTTACATTTCCCAATCCTGCACATATACCACTAAGCATTGTTCCTTGACCAACCTCATCCTGAGATAGACTAGGGTCATTATTTGCAATAGCTCGATTTATATCTTCTCGTGTATATTCTGTTCCAATATAAAAACCTTCAGGCGGACTTCCTTCTTTGGTTTGATCCCATAAATATACTATCTTTGAAGTTCCATCTGGATAAATAAAATCTTTATGTAGATAGTCTATTCCTGTATCTGCAATCGCTATTAGAGTACCCCTTCCTGTTATTGTAATATTTGGATTGTTTTTAAAGAAATTTACACCTATCTCTTCTGTTGCAACTATACCACCAAAAGTCCCTTGATTAATAGTTCCAAGTAATGACATCTTTATAGTTGATTCTGACCTTATAATTGATGGAAGTTCCAATATCCTTTGTATACTATTATAATCAGAAGCATCTATAGGTAATATGCCTAATGAATCGCTTAATTTAATAAAATTAGAGCCCATACCTAAAGCATTTAATTCACTTTCAAATTCAGGAGTATGAATTATATTTATTCCTGCCAGAACCCCAGTTTGTCTATTCATATCCTCATTACAAAAACTATCTAAGCTAATATCATTTTTTATATTATTATAACCATCTATAAGTTTATAATTATTTTCTTCATCTTTAAATGATTTGTTAACACTTCTATATACAATACCATCAGTCTCCAAGTCTTGATTTATATTAGATAAGGTGTATAAATCTATATCTGCTAAACTTAAAAATCCAAAACCTGATGAATTGTTTGGGTAAGATTGATTAGTTAATCTTCTTGCCCCTTTTAAAAGCAATGCTCTTAATTTCTGAGAGTATAAAAATAAATCATTTCCATTTACAATTCCCCACTCCATAAATAATGAACAGACACCTGTAACATGAGGAGTAGCCATACTAGTTCCACTTAATGCTCCACTTGTACCTCCTGGTAAAAAAGATATTATATCTTCTCCTGGAGCCAATAAATCTGGCTTAAATACACCTAATTGTGTATCTCCTTCCCCAGAAAAAATGGATACTATATCTGTTCTTGAATTAAAACTACCTACTGTTATAACTCTACTTGCTGTCCCAGGAACTGTTACAGTAAGTTCTTGAGTAGGAATCAGAAATCTAGTATTTCTATTTAATCCTTCAGAAGTTGGCAAATATATGTTTACATTACCAGTTACAATGTCTATTGGTTCAAATATAATTCTCCATAAACCTGGATTTATTTGTGTATTTGAACTTAATTGCAAGGTCACTCTCCTTGTGAGAGAATATGGTGCTATAGGATAAAAATAACCAGTTACTCTAGTTTCTCCCAAAGTATTTCTTATTTCGCCTGAAGTCAGAGAAATTGATTGTGTTTGAGTATTTGATGGACTTACCAAATGTACACTAAAGTCATCAACAAAATCTGGCCATATATTTATATTTAATATACGTTCTCCTTCTCCAACTACAAACTCAACTTCTTCTGTAATATTATTTCGCAGTCTAATCCTTTTATGACCACCTTTATCTGCATTATTTCCAGCTGCTACAACTATATTATTTTTCCAAAATAAACACATATCATCTATATATTGTTCAAATAAGGATGTTCCCCTATGTGAGCCTTCATTACTTCCATAACTTATGTTTAGCGTAACAGGCATTCTTAATTCTAATGCCCTATCTAAAATAAATTTAATTGCCCTCATGAACTCTGTACTTCTTGAAAAAACATCTGTCTGTATATTTCCTACTCTCACCACTATTATCCTAGCATCACTTGCAATAGTTGCACAGATACCTCCAACATGTGTCCCATGTAAACTGGTTGTTGAAATAGGTATATACATATTTCCATCTATTGCATTATTTATATCTTCATTAGTATATAATGTCCCCTCTCTAAAACCCTCTGGTGGATTTCCCTGAATAGATTGGTCCCAATAATATAATATTTTAGACCTTCCATCACTATCTCTAAATACAGGTAGAGTATAATCTATTCCCGAATCGATTATACCAATTATAGTTCCTTTTCCAGTTAATCCAGTTCTATTCTTAAACCCTGTTATTCCTGTGCTTGAAAAACTTTGAACATCCTGAGTCTGTAATATGAAAGGTTTTTCTATAAATTCAATTTCTGGATAAGTTAAAAGTGTATTTACATCTTCTTCATTATTTGATGTTATTATCGCATATGATGAATTAAGTATCTCTACTGAAACTCCTAATTCTTGTTCTAATTTCAATATATCTCCATTGTATTTTACAATTAATTCATAATTTATTATAATCACCTCGATTTCTAAAATTATTATTAATGTATATGTTTTCTGTAGTTCTAAAATGTATCAGAGTATATAATTTTTAAATTTCATTTATGCAAACATATCTTCTAAATAGTATATACTATTTATAAATACTTTAGTTTTTTAGTTCATTACACCCTTTTTTGTATGAAATCAGATATATTTTTATTATTTCAACAATTAAAAAGAGGCTTATCTCTATTTTGAGACAGCCTCATTATTATTTATTTTACCTTGACACCATTAAATTTTTTAGTGCTTTCTCCAAACCTTTTACAGTTAATGGAAACATATTAAATTCACCTTGTATTAATCTTTGAGTCTGATACCAATAACTAATTGAATCCCATCCATCTCTCAATTCTGGATTCAACCATACTATTTTACTATACTTTCTTTTAAATATTTTTAGCCATTCTATTCCAGGAGTATAATTGTATGGTCCACGATAATTACCACCAATATTAAGTAACTCAGTAGGTGACATGGAAGCATCTCCCACAATTATAACTTTATAGTTTTTATCTATATTTTGTAATATCCATTCAGTATCAATAGATTTACTTAGCCAACATTCAGGTGTTGTAAATAATCTATCATAAATACAGTTATGAAAATAATATACTTTTACATCTTTAAAATGGTTTGATTTACTTACAGACTGGAATAATGTATTACATAGAGTGCTATATCCTCTCATTGAGCCACCTGAGTCCATAAGTAATAAAAGCTTCACTGTATTTTTTCTTGGCTTCTCAAAAAACAACTTTAAATACCCTGCATTATTACAAGTCTCTTCAATAGTCTTATCCAAGTCAAGCTCTGTTTTTGGAGTATCTATTCTAGTAGAAAATTGACGAAGCCTTTTTAGTGCTACTTGAAACTGACGCATATTTAGAACTTCATCATCTCTAAAGTCTCTATATTTTCTTTCTCCTGCAACTTCCAAAACAGCTCTCCCATAGGTTGAATTTCCACCTATACGTATACCAGTTTGTCCCTTTCCTGAATGCCCTAATTCAGAAGTACCTCCTGTTCCTATCCAATAATTACCTCCATTATGTGGAGAATCTTGTTCTTTTATACGTTCTTCTAATTTAGCTCTTAATTCATCAAGATTTATATTGGGATTTTGTTCTAGTCTTTCAAATTCTTCTAAATTTATATCTGTTTTATTAAGCCAATTCATAATTTCTTCTGGAATTTCTTCTTGATGTTCTATTCCTTTAAAATACTCTAAAAATACTGCATCAAACTTATCAAAATTACTTTCACTTTTTATTAAAATCATCCTACAAAGGTAGTAGAAATTTGAAAAATTTGAATAACAGAGACCTTTGTCCAATGCTTCGATTAAAGTCATCCATTCATTTAAAGATATATCTAATCCTCTTGCCCTCAATAAATAAAAAAATTTAATAAACATAATTATCCAGCTCCTATTAACTATAAACGTCTTTGCATAGATTCAATATCCTCGTTATTTTTAAGTAGTATTCCTGCAAAAGGAACTTCTTTCTCTATTTTTTCGATAGGAATTCCACTCAAAGTTAATGCTTGTATCCAGTCTATTAATTCTGATGTACTAGGTTTCTTTTGTATTTCTTTTAGCCCTCTAATCCAATAAAAAGTAGTCATTACTTGTTCTAATAGATGTTCTTCTACCTTATCAAAATGTACTTTGACTATTTCTTCCATCATCTCTTTATCAGGAAATTCTATATAATGGAATATACATCTTCTCAAAAATGCATCTGGAAGTTCTTTTTCTGCATTTGAAGTTATAATAACTATAGGTCTTTGTTTAGCCTTTACAGTTTCTTTTGTTTCATTTATGTAAAACTCCATTTTATCTAATTCCCAAAGCAGGTCATTTGGAAATTCTAGGTCTGCTTTATCTATTTCATCTATTAAAAGAATTACTTGTTGCTTTGAACTAAATGCTTCTCCTAATTTACCATATTTTATGTACTTACTAATATCGTCTACTCCTTCTCCTCCAAATTGACTGTCATAGAGTCTTTGAACAGTATCATATACATAAAGACCATCTTGAGCTTTTGTAGTTGACTTTATATTCCAAATTACTAAATCTTTTTTTAGTTCATTTGAAATCGCTTGTGCAAGCATGGTCTTACCTGTTCCAGGTTCACCTTTAATCAAAAGTGGTTTTTCAAGAGCAATAGCAACATTAACTGATGCCATTAATTCTGGTGATACCACATAATCACTAGTACCTTTAAAATTACCTATTTCTTTTTTTATCATAAGTTCTACTCCTTTTAAACAATAATTTTCTAAATGTATATAGAGACTTTATTACTATTTTTAATATAAAAAATAATAAGACAATACATTTGTATAGTATTATTCTAAAATTCTATATCCAAGTAAAATTACCTCTAAAATATTTAAATTTTATCTTTATTTGTCATAATTAAATGAAATATATATTTAAAAAAGCATGAAAAGAGAGTATCTTATACAAAATTTAAATTATAATAAACTTACTTTAACCGAGAATATCACTTTTTTTAGAATTAAGTTATATATAAACATAACTTAATTAATTTTCATCATTTTTAATCATAAATATAAAATTTTAATGTATTTATAATTTCATATTAATCATACTATATTAATACTGCTTTTTATTGTATAATAAGCTATAAATATTAACTTGAACTTAAATTTAGATATTTTAAAATTTAACAAATATAAGAAAGGTTGTGTTGTTTTGCAAGATAAAAAAATTTATTTAAATATTGTACTTACGGTGGTTGTTTCATATATCTTAATTAAAGTTATTGATAATTATAAATACTTTTTTGGAATGGTAAGTCTATTAATGTCACTATTGACACCATTTATAATAGCATTTATATTAGCATATATATTCAATCCATTAGTAAAGTTTTTGGAAAGCAAACTAAATTTTAAGAGAATATACTCATTACTTCTTACTTATGGTGTACTCATAGTTATACTAATTGCCTTTATACTATTTACAGTTCCATCCATAGTAAATAGTTTAGCTGATTTGGTATCTCAAGTTCCTACATATATAGATAAAACAGAGCAGTTTTTATTTGATTTAGGTAAAAGTTTACAATCAGTAGACCCTAACACACTAAAAGAATATGGTGACAAAATTATGAGTGTAATGCCTAAGTTTAGTAACTTACTTATTGGCTCACTTGGAGGAATATTTAGTACTACATTCTCTGTTGGAAAATTTATAGTACAATTTCTTTTAGGTTTTATAATTTGTTTCTATATATTATTAGAAAAAGAAAAATTCTTATTATTTACGAAGAAGATAGTTTATATTTCTTTGGGTAAAAAGTATGGAGATTTTATAATAGAATTATGTCAGAGCTTAAACATGAATATTGGTAAATACTTTACAGGAAAGATTCTAGACTCTTTTATAGTTGGAGTACTTTCTGGAATTGGTCTTTACTTTTTAAAATCTGAATATGCACTGTTATTTGGTACGCTTATGGGTGTTATGAATATGGTTCCATATTTTGGTCCAGTAATAGGTATGGCACCAGTTGTAATAATTAATTTATTCTCTAATCCAACAACTGCACTAACTTCTTTGATTTATTTAATAATAATTCAGCAAGTTGAAGTTACATTTATAGAACCAAAAATCGTAGGTGGACAACTAGGTCTTAGTCCATTTTTTACAATACTAGCAGTTACTGTTGGAGGAGGATTTTTTGGTATACCAGGCATGATTCTATCAGCCCCTGTGATGGGTGTTATAAAGATATATTTCTGTGAATTTGTAAATCGTAGACATGATAAAATACAGATGGAATAAAAATACAATTTAATTACGATTTTGTAATCAAAGGTTACAGCTGTGTAACTGTAATATTATTCTCTTTAATGGTAATATTTAATTATAGGAAACATACAATATTATTAAGTAATGAATCTTATATAATTAAACACGAAAGAGGGTTTTAGTATGAAAAAAGCACTTATATCTTTATTAGTTTTATCTTGTTTGTTATTAACTGCACCAGTAAATGAATCTTCTTATGCTGATTCACAAAAGAATGTTCCTGTAAGCCAAAATACTAAATTGACTCAAGAACAAGCTAAAGAACTTTTAATAAAATACAACAATGAAGTTGATTACATATATCAAGGAAATGCTAGCGATTTCGAAGCACTAAAAGCTAAAAATCTTAACGGTTATGTATTTTTACCAGATGCAGATGGTGACATCGGTTACTTTGTAAATGAAAATACTTCTGAGATATATTACTTCCACCCAAGTGGATATCTTGAATTAGTTAATCAACAACAAAATAATAAATAACTAATAAAAAATGGATGCAAATTGATATAAATTTAGCATCCATTTTATTTTTATTTTAAAGTTGTTTCTTTTTTTTGCAATTTAAATATTTATTAATCTTGAGCTTGCTCTTTTATAAGTTTCTTTATATCTACAGCAGGTTCATCTTCCATTTTTACAACTTTACCTTCCCATGTTCTAAGCATAACATAATCTGTTCCTTTTGATACAAGGTATTGTGGAAGTAATGGAGTTTTTCCTCCTCCTTTTGGAGCGTTAACTATATATGTTGGTATAGCCATTCCTGATGTATATCCTCTTAGATACTCCATTATTTCAAGACCATCATCCACTGATGTGTTAAAATGTTTTGTTCCCTTTACATGCTTGCTTTGGAATATATAATACGGTTTTACTCTTATTTTTAATAATTCTTGATTTAAACATCTCATTACAAATTTATCATTATTTATACCATTCAATAACACTGCTTGATTTCCTAATGGAACTCCTGCATTTGCTAGCTTTTCACAAGCTTCTTTAGATTCTTTAGTTATTTCCATTGGATGATTGAAATGTGTATTTATATATATAGGATGATATTTTTTTAGCATATTACAAAATTCATCTGTAATTCTTTGTGGCATTGTAACAAGAGTTCTAGTTCCTAATCTGACATAATCAACATGTGGTATTTCTTTAAGTTGACTAAGAATCCATTCTAAATAATCATCTTTTAATGTAAGAGCATCTCCTCCAGTCACCAACACATCTCTTATTTCTTCATTTTCTCTAATATAGTCTATAGACTCTTGTATAATAGCTTTTGACTTGTGAGAATCTTGTTGACCAATATTTCTTCTTCTTTGACAGTGTCTACAATACATAGCACACTCATTTGTTACATTTATTATCAGTCTATCTGGATATCTTCTTGTTATGCATCCTGCTGGATTTGTGTACTCTTCTCCCATTGGGTCTAAATCTTCTTGCTCATCTTCCAATTCTATATGTGTTGGTATGGCCAGTAATTTTATTGGGTCGCATATATCTTCTGGGTCTATCAGACTCAAATAATACGGGGATATCGCCCATCTAAACTGAGTACCAACCTCTTTTATATATTCTTTTTCTTTTTTAGTTAGAGTTATAATTTTTGATAAAGTATCTACGTCTGTTATTCTATTTGATAATTGCCATTTGTAGTTATTCCAATCTTCTTCTGTTCCATTTAATAAATTTAATATTTTCTGTTTTCGTTTATTTATCTCTTCTTCTTTTTCAAGCCCTCTGTTAATCGTTTTTCTAGCCTGAATATAATCATCAATTTTTGATTTTAGTTCAGCAGCTCTCTCTAAGGATATTCTAGTTTGTTCATTCATAATTCTTCGCTATCAAAATTAACTACTCATATTATTTGATAGCATCCTCCTTTCTGATGTGTTTATATCATTCTGATAGGCAGATTTAACTTTGCCATATAGATTTTATAACAAATAAAATTGAACTTATTTTTGCATTTTTTCTGTTATTTTATACATTTGTGAATATTTTTCCACTTTCGTCAATAAATTACAATATATTATGCATTTTTTTTAACAAATGATTAATTTTTTCTATTTTTAAGAATTATTTTACCATAAAACGATTATATTTTCAAGATTATTAAAGTTAAAATTTTAATAGAAAATAAAGTATTTCATTAAATAATAAAAGCGGAGGCTTATTATAATAAATTTCTCCGCTTTTTTATTTATTTAATTAAATCATAGTAAAATAGCTCTGATTCTTAAGAAGTGACTTTATTATATTCAGACCTTTTTCCAATTCTTCTACATCCTTTGGAGCTGTTACACAAATACGAATTGCTTTTGGTACTGTAGAATTGCCAACAGAAAAACGTTCAGCACAATACACTTGAACTCCTAGATTTTTTGCACATATTTCAAATGACTTTCCATCCAATTCGTCAGGAAGAAGCAACCAACGAAAACTACAATTTTTATCACCAATTAAACTGTAATCTGATAAAATTTTATCAGCAACTTCATTTCTTTTTACAATCTCATCTTTTTTCTCTTCTATAATCTTATCTATAATAGGAGAATATAGTAAACGGTGTACTATTTCTGCCATAAATGGAGATACCATTAAATTCATGTTATATAGTGCTTTTTCTAGATTTTCCATATAGCCTTTTGGAGCAACTACAAATGCTATTCTAAGACCAGCACATAAAAATTTAGACGTGCTAAAAATATATACAGTATTGTTACTAGCTAAAGAAAATATAGGCGTTTGTATATTAGGTCTAAGAATACTATTTATTGCATCTTCAATAATTATTATATTATACTTTTTTGCTATATCTGCTATTTTTTGACGAGACAAGTTAGACATAGAATGTGTTGTTGGATTATGATAGTCTGGTATAAGATATATGCCTTTTATATTTTCATTTTTACAGTAACTTTCAAGAGATTCTACTGACATTTCATTATTTTCTTGAGGAATTGGAATCAATTGAATACCTATCATTTTAGCTATTGATTTAATTCCAGAAAAACTCAAAGAATCTGTAGCAATCCTATCACCAGTTTTAAACAACCCTAGTAAAGTTGCACATATAGCATTCTGAGCACCTGTAGATAGTAGTATATTTTCTTCATTAGTATATAAATTATTTCTTTCTAACCATTTTGCAATTGATTTTTTTTGCATATATGTACCAGACGGAGACATGTATTGCAAAAACCTATCCATTTCTGGTTGTTTTAACACATTTTTAATAAAATCAACAATATATGTATTTTGCTCATAGGGAGGATGCACTGTTCCTAGTTCAATTATATCTTTTGATTCTGTTTGATATAACAATGTATTGCTCACATTTACATCAGATGAAATAAAAGTTCCTTTTCCCACTTTTGCACATATCAACCCCTTCTCTTCACAAAGTTTAAATGCTCGTGTTATTGTACTCAAATTTAAATCGAGAAAATCTGCTAATTCTCGTTGTGGAGGTAATTTATCTCCAGGATTTAAATTTCCTCTTTTAATATCTTCTTCTAATAACATCGCCAAAGTTTTATATATTGGTGGCTTTCGACTATTTAATTTTGGCTTCCATGTCATAGGATAGTTTTCAAATGAATTTATTGGCATATAATTACTCCTTTTAATATAATTGTCCTCCATACAATTTTATTATTGTATGCTTTTATTCTAGATGCTATACTTGTATTTGTAAATAGCTATTTCCAAATACAGAGAACAAGAGAGGTATCAATATGAAGACTATAGGCTTAATTGGAGGAATGAGTTGGGAAAGTACCATTACATATTACCAAGTTATTAATACAGTAATAAAAGAAAGATTAGGTGGGCTACATTCTTCTAAATGTATACTTTACAGTGTAGATTTTCAAGAAATTGAAGAATGCCAATCTAGTGGAAATTGGGAAAAAAGTGCTAAAATTCTATCTGATGCTGCAATTAAATTACAAAATGCAGGGGCAGATTTTATTGTTATATGCACTAATACTATGCATAAAGTAGCAGATAAAATACAAGAAAAGATACACATCCCACTACTAAATATAGCAAATGTAACTGCTGAAGTATTGAAAGAAAAAGAAATAAAAAAAGTAGCTTTATTGGGTACTAAATATACAATGGAGCAAGATTTTTATAAAGATATAATTATTAATAATGGAATTGAGGTTTTAGTTCCAACTGAAGAAGAACGTGTAATAATAAACAATACAATATTTAACGAACTTTGTGTAGGAATTGTATCTGAATCTTCAAAGAAAGCTTTCTTATCTATTATAGATACACTTGGTGAGCAAGGTGTAGATGGTATTATATTAGGATGTACAGAAATAGGTCTTCTAATTAAACAAAATGATACTTCTATTCCACTATTTGATACAACACTAATACATGCAATAGAAGCTGCATTAAAGTCAATTTCAGATTATTTAAATTAATAAAAAATATTTCTTAAACTAAAAACTTGAAACCCTTATATAAAAAAGGATAGTATAATTCTACTTATACTATCCTTTTTTAATTTAATTTTTCAATAAATCACAAACTTAGTACTCTTAATCTGTATACAAATCTATCTTACGTTTATAACATCACTATTTTGAGAGTTTTTCCCATCATAATTTGCAACAACATAGATATCCATATTTAAGTCTCCTTCAGGAATACTTATAGTATGCTCATTACCTTGTATATCACTTTGATACAATGTAAAATCTCCCTCTCCATTAGTATTGTTTTTTACATATATACTATAGGTACAACCCTTATGAGATACACTACTCCAATTAACCCTAATAACATTGTTTTCTCTGTCAACATTAGCTGATATGTTTTCAACCTTCATATCTTGAATATTATTATCATCATTTGAATTTGAATTTCCATTAGTAATATTTATGACATTACTTGGCTTAGTTGTATCTGAATCTTTCTTACCTACAACATAAATATCAAAATCTAAATTTTGATTATCTTTTATATCTACTTCTATAGTAGCATATACTTTTTGTGATTTTCCTAAATCACTTTCATTTACAGTTATAGATTTTATTTTCTTAAATGATTCTCCTGACAACTTGTCTTTAAGATATATATCATAATCAAAGACATCTTTCATATAATCCCATTCAAGCTTAATAATAACTTTATTATTTACTATTTTATGTGACCCTACTAAATTTTGTATATAGTCATTCGTTATAGTTTCTTTAACTACTGTTATAGTTATTATTTTAGATTTATCTCCACAAGTTATCCTTACTCTTTCCTTACCTTCTCTAAGTCCTACGATATTTCCATCACTACCTAGACTTATTGCTCTTTCTACAGGTAACTTTGAATCCGCTAACTCATAATATATTTTTGGTGGCTCTAAACCAGGTGGAGAAGTTATTATATCTGGTTTTAATTTTTCATTTTGGTCAACTTCTATTTTTACATCATTCATATTTATTTCAGCAACTCTAGCTTGAATTCTAAAGCTTCTCTCTACTTCTTTATTTCCACACTTAGCATATATTGTGGCTTTTCCAACTCCAACTGCACTTACTGTATTTCCTTTAATTTTTAGCACATCATCATTACTACTCTTATAAATAGGTTTATATGACTTTTTAAATTTGTCATAATCAACCTCTATTGTACTTTCTATAGTAGCACTATCACCAACATGTTTTAAATCCCCATTAATCTCCATATCTAGTGATTCTACTTCTGGGTCTACTACCTTTATAGTAGCCTTTTTCAACACTCTTGAATTCTTCATAATACCCACAGAAGAATACCCAACCTTTAATGCTGTCATCTTATTTCCATCTATTTTTAAAGTCCCTGAATTATCCAACACATTAAACCAAATATTTGGGTCTTTAGCATATGAAGGAACCTTGATATATTCGCCAGTAGATAAAGTAACTGTTTCATTTAGTTTTACTACATATTTATCTAAATCTTTAACATATTCCCCATCTACAATTTCGATTTCTACTCCCTTTACCATTGGTCTAAGTATTCCAAATTTAAAAAGGTAGTACTGCGCAACAAGCAATATAGGAATAGATATAATTATGGCAATTTTTCTGTATTTCTTATTTTCTACAAATCTCATCTATCCACTTCCTTTAGCCTAATATATAATCATTTGTTTTGTAAGCAATCTACCTAAGTTAAATATTGGGATAAACTGGAAAAGTATTATATTTCAGAATATCCCTATACTAATTATAAACCATAAATTTAAAATTTAAAACTAAAATTAGTGTTAATTTCTTACTATTACAATAGTCTAATTTTAGTGAAATAACATTTGTCTTGTCAGCTAAAAAGTTATATAATTAATTCAAAAGAAATTTATACTTGTATTATATGAGGAGGACTTTAAATTGGAAATCAATTACAAAAAAAAAGATTTCAAATCATTTGCTAAAAGAAAAAACATTGAAATTTCTGTTCAAAGGTATCTTATTGATGCGTTAAGTTACATGGCACTCGGTCTTTTTTCTTCCCTTTTAATTGGAACAATTTTTAACACATTAGGAGACAACTTCAATATTTCTCTTTTTACTGAAGTTATAAGCCCTCTTGCTAAACAAGTTACAGGTCCAGCTATAGCAGTGGCTATTGCGTATGGACTTCAAGCACCTCCACTTGTGCTATTTTCTTGTGCACTTGTTGGAGCTTGTGGTAACGAATTAGGGGGTCCTGTTGGGGCATTTGTCGCTACACTTTTTGCTGTAGAGATTGGAAAATTAGTTTCAAAAGAAACAAAAGTAGATATATTAGTTACACCTGCTGTAACAATACTAATTGGAGTACTTGTAGCTCAACTTATTGGTCCAGCTGTTTCTGCATTTATGACTTCATTTGGAAACATAATAATGCAAGCTACAACTATGCAACCCATCATAATGGGGGCTCTAGTCTCTGCACTGGTTGGAATAGCTCTTACATTACCTATAAGTAGTGCAGCTATTTGTATGATGCTTAGTTTAGGAGGTCTTGCTGGTGGAGCAGCAACTGTTGGTTGTTGTTGCCAAATGGTAGGTTTCGCTGTTATGAGCTTTAGAGAAAATGGGGTAGGTGGTCTAGTTGCACAAGGACTTGGTACATCTATGCTTCAGGTTCCCAACATAATAAAAAATTGGAAAATTTGGATTCCACCTACTGTTGCTTCAATATTACTTGGACCATTATCTACAACAATATTTAAAATGGAGAATATCCCTATTGGTTCTGGTATGGGTACTTGTGGATTGGTTGGTCAATTTGGGACAGTAACTGCTATGCAGAGTGCTGGAAAAGGAGGTATAACTATGTGGGTTGGTATACTTTTACTTAACTTTGTACTTCCTGCTATTGTAACTTTGCTAATTTCAGAATTTATGAGAAAAAAAGGTTTAATAAAACCAGGAGATTTAAAACTAGATGTATAAATTAAAAACTACTCCTTTTACTTGTATAAAAGTAAGGAGTAGTTTTTTTTATGAAAATTCCAACATCTTTTTTAATAACCAGTCTATTGAACCTTTTACTTCATTCCAAAGAACTATATTTTCATCATAGTAATATACAGCTTCAGCCTTTTCTTCTTCTGTAACAAATTCTCTACCAAAAGCATTTCTCCAGTCTAATAAATATAATCCAATATATTTATTTTTACTTTTAGCAACCTTAATAGAGTCATTTGCTAAAAACATACTGTTATTTTTAAAGTAATAAAGAGCTTTACTGTACATCCATGTAGCAGACTTTTCTTCTTTATAAAGCTCAAATAATTTATTTATTGAAGTTCTATCATTTAATCTAATCAATATATTTAACAACTTATATCTTATTCCTTGTTCATCACTAGGATTAATTGCTATTAAATACTCTAATACTTTTTTGGACTCATTTAAGTTGTCAATACTTTCTAGCTTCCTAGCAAGAGATTCAAGCGCTATCATATAAGCTCTAGTAGATAGACCTTTCCAAAATCCAAGCTCTTTATCTTCTTTTGTAATCATACTTTTCCCTATATTTACAGCTTCTTCCATATATCTAATTGATTCAATATTGCTATTAGCATCTTGTGATAACTTAATGTATCTTTTATACAATATTTTCTTCTTTTCTAAATCTAAGTCTATAGAATTGGATTTAGAATTTGTCTCTTTAACCCAAAATTCTACATTAGAGATAGCTATAGTATCTTGATTTAAAAAGTCAATACTGCAAACTTCTTTTATCAAAGATGATTTATTATTTATAGTGTTTAAAGAAACACCTATTTGTTTTGAAAATTCTTTTTTTGTTATATGTAATGGATGCTTCTTATTATATAAAAGATTTTGCTCCAAAACTATATTTAGTATAGCTGAAGACCATATATCAGCTCTAGAAGAATGAATTGTTTCTTTGTTATTATCCAAAAGGTTTTGCAAAATTTTAAAACTTATATCTTTATATTCTTGATTCAAATTGGAGTTGCAAAATCTATTTATCTTGTCTTTAATTTCTTCTATCTTGCTTGTCATGACTTCTCCTCCATATTTTACATATATAAAACTAGTGCTACAAATTCAAGTTCTTCTTCTCCTATATTTTCTATAGAATGTTTTGCACCATCAGCTGTATACACTACATCACCCTCATTAACTTCTATAAACTCCCCATTATCAAATACTTTACCTTTTCCTTTTAATATATAGTATACTTCAAAATCTGTTGTATGGTCATGCACACCAATTGAACTTCCTGCTGGTAAAGCTATTCTTTTAAATAGTCTTCCTTTCCCTTTAAGCTCTTCATTTTGTATTATGTTTTCAAGCCTAACTTTTCCAATACCACCATTCAAATTTTCTTTTAATTCTACTTGTAATTCAGATTTCTTTCTTATCATAGCTCATCCCACCTGCCAAACAATCAATCTAACTACTAAATTGGCATATCCTTTCCATAATATGTTGTATTTTAATATAATAATAACATATATTCTCATAAAAAAATATTACTGAATATATAAAAATGACACTATTTTTACATATATTGCAATTTAATTAAATTGTCCCATAAGTTGACGTCTCTAACAAAAAAACATATACTCATATAGTATGGGAAATTTTTGTTAAATTTTTTATCTGGAGGTTCTATACATATGTCAGTTTCAAAAACTCAAGAAAAACTTAAACAACCTAAGGATTTATATTTCTGCTGTTCAATATTTACCTTTGTAGGACTTGCATACTATGGTATGAAGTTGGTATTATTATTATTTTTAGCTGAACAAGTATCCAAAGGTGGTTTAGGATTAACACCAGCAGAATCAGCATCAATGCTTGCATCTTTTTTGGCATGGACTTATTTTTCTCCAGTTATTGGTGGATGGGTAAGTGATAGATTTTTAGGTCCCAAAAACTGTATTATACTTGGAATGATAATGGTATCAATTGGTTATTTTTTAGGATATTTAGCAGATAGTAAAATGGATATAAATATCATGATATTCTTATCTGGATTAGGAATAGGTTTTTATAAAGGCAACCTACACACTTTGGTAGGAAATCTATATACTAATGATGACCCACGAAAAGATGGAGCTTTCTCTATTACATACATGGCTACCAATTTAGGAACATTATTTGGACCTTTAGTATGTGGTTTAGTTGCTAATGAATGGTTTGCTATGAAAAGTGGTGCCTCTATAAACATGTATGGTTATAGATATGTGTTCTTATTTTCATCAATTACTGTTCTAATAGGTTTATTATTTTTTATCCTTGGCAACAAAAAATTTTATAAATCTTCAAATAATAAATTTAGTAACGGAAGAGAATCTATAAAGAAATCACTTGAATATAAGAAGATGTTAGCTTCCAAACCATTAACTTTAGTTGAGAAAAAAAGAATAGTGGTAATATTAGTCTTAGCTTTCTTTACAGTATTTTTTTGGATAGCATACAATCAAGCCTCTATGTCTATTGCCTTATATACAAAGGAACACATAAATCTTGCTGTTGGTAATTTTCAAATCCCAACTTCATGGATAGACTCATATAATGGTCTTCTTTGTGTCATCCTTGGACCTATATCTGCTCTAGTATGGGTAAAGCTATCTCAAACTAAAAAAGGTGATTTAAGTGTACCTAAGAAGATGAGTCTAGGATTTATACTATTAGCTATTGCATTTTTATTCATGATAGTAGCTGTTATGCAAACAGGAACAGACCCTAATTCTATTCATAAGGCAAGTGTATTTTGGGTAGTTGGATTTTTAACATTCCAAAGTATAGGAGAAATTTGTTTTTCTCCAGTTGGATATGGTATGGTAAATAAACTTTCACCTGAAAAATATATTTCATTTCTAATGGGTGTTTGGTTTTTAGGTAAATTTGCAGCAAATAAATTATCTGGTTATACACAAGCTATTATAGACCAGCTTGGTATGTTACAAGTATTCATAGTAATACCATCATTCTTATTACTATTTGGAATTATATTGCTTATAATGAACAAAAAATTAGTAGAATTATCAAATTAAAAACTTTTTCTAAATAGAGTAAAAAATACAATAAAAAATCGAGGTACATAATACCTCGATTTTTTATTATATTTAGTTACAAACTATATAGCTCTAGTATATACTTTTAACCATTCTCTTTCTTCATCAGTTAAGAAAGAAGATATTTTATCATAAACTAGTTTATGATACCAGTTTAAATAATCTTTTTCATCTTGATTCATTAACTCTGGAACTATACCATCTAAGTCAATAGGAGCTAATGTAACAACTTCAAACTCCATAAATTGACCATAGAAGTTCTTTTCAGCTTTTCTAACTACTATTTCATTCTCTGTTCTTATACCATGAGAACCTTCTATATATATACCTGGTTCATTAGTAGTTACCATTCCTTCTTCAAGAACTGCACTATCAAATCTTTCAGGTACTACTCTCCATCTAAATCCATTTGGTGCTTCATGAACATTTAGCACAAATCCTATACCATGTCCAGTTCCACACTGATAATCTATTCCCATATTCCACATACAACTTCTAGATAATATATCTAAATTATATCCTCTACAACCATGTAAAAACTTGACTTTAGAAAGATTTATCATACCTCTTGCCACAGAAGTAAAGTGTAGTTTTAACTCATCACTTATAGGTCCTAATACTGTAGTTCTAGTTATATCAGTAGTTCCATCATAATATTGTCCACCTGAATCTACTAAGAATAACCCTTCAGCTTCTAACTTATAGTTTGATTCTGGAGTAGCACTATAGTGCATCATAGCTGCATGCTCTTTATATGCAGCAATTGTATTGAAACTTGGCTCAAAGAAACCTTCTTGTTCTCTTCTTAAGTTTTCTAATTTTTCAGTAGCACTTATTTCAGTTATTTCAATTTTACCGACATTTGTCTTTAACCAGTACATGAATTTAGTGAAAGCTACACCATCTTTAATGTGTGAGTTTCTTATATTTTCTAATTCTATTTCATTTTTTTGTGCTTTAAAGAACATTACTGGATTAAATTCATCAACCTTCTCAACTTCACAAGGTATGTTATTGTAAATCGCATAGTTAAGCTTAGTTCCATCTACTAAAACTTTTTCAGCCTTGTCTATAGATTTTACAAACTCATATACATCATTATATGGCTTTATTTGAACATTCTCTTTAGCTAGTTCATTTAATATTTCTTCATTTAATTTGCTCTCATCAACAAATAGGTAAACTTCTTTTAAAGTTATTACTGCATAAGAAAGTACAACTGGATTGTATTTAACATCTCCACCTCTTATGTTAAACAACCATGCTATATCATCAAGAGTAGTTATTACATGAGTAGAAGTACCCTTTTCACTCATTTTTTCTCTTAATCTACTTAATTTTGAACTAAAATTTTCTCCACAATATTTAACATCTAATAAGAATGCCTTACTATCTGATAAAGTAGGTCTATCTTTCCATACACTATCTATTAAATCATATTGGTATTCTACCTTTATTCCTTTTTTAGATAATTTTTCAGCTAATGTAGCTCCTTCTTTAGCACATATAACTCTACCATCAAACCCTAAAGTTCCACCTTCAGGAATATTTGTATATAAATATTCATCTGTAGTTGGGCAACCTTCTTGTCCCATTTTAAATAATTTTATAGTACTTCCTTCTAATTGAGACTCTGCCTGTATGAAATATCTTCCATCTGTCCATAATCCAGCTTCATCTTTAGTAACAATAACTGTACCAGCTGAACCATTAAATCCTGATATAAATTCTCTTGATTTAAAGTAATCTCCTACATATTCACTTTGATGATTATCAGAAGATGGAATCATATAGGCATCTATATTTTTTTCTTCCATAAGTCTTCTTAATTCACTTAATCTGTCTTTTATATTCACAACAAGACCTCCTCAAAATAATAGTTTTAATAACTAAATATATAAGTATGTAAAGTTTATTACATAAATATTTCTCTTATAATTTATATAAATCTTATACACTCTAATTATCACAATTATAATTTTAATTATATTATGTATCTGTGTAAAGCTTTTTTTCATAATTAAAGAGGAAATTACATTTTTATTTTATATTTAAATGTAATTTCCTTTATTTTCACTAATTTAGTATGAATTATTCTTCTTTTGTTAATAAATCCATAGCCATTAATTTTGTTAATATATTTCTTATTCCTAATAATATTAAACCAAATATTATTAATACTGATGCTATTCCTCCAAATATCTGTAAAAAACCAAGTGTAGCTGTAAAACCAGCAATTTTCCCTGATAATAAACTCGCAAAGAAACTTGTTAAATACCATGCTCCCATAGATAATGTAGCATACTTAGCTGGAGCTAATTTATTAAACATCGCAAGTCCTATAGGAGACAAAAATAATTCACCTACTGTTGTAAATATATAAGTTACTACTATAAACAACATGCTAGCCTTTACCATTCCATTTGGACCGTTAGCTAATGTAGAAAATACCATCACTATAAAACCAACACCCATTATTATCATTCCTAAACCCATTTTAACTGGAATAGAAAAGTCACCTCTTTTAGTATTAGATAATTTAACCCATAAAGCAGCTAATACTGGGCATAAAGCTACACATAATATAGCATTTAGTGATGTAAGCCATGCTACTGGCATTTCAAATCCAAATACAGTTCTATTTACATTATCCCTTACATAAATCATAAATGAACTTTGTGTTTGATAGTATGCTGTCCAGAATAAGACCACAAATAAAAATAAAACAACCATTGCTATTATTCTATTTTTCTCTAACTTAGTAAGTGGTCCATACTCAATTTTTTCACCTTTATTTCCTTTAGTAACAGGATGTTTTCCAATTTCATTTAGTAATTTTGGCGCAAGAAGTGTAAATATAATCATACCTAACATCATACCTATACCACAAATTAAAAACGCCATCTTGTATCCATAAGATACTATATCACCACTTGCTCCTCTTACTGCAAAGACATTATCAGAAAGCAATCCACATATTATTGGAGCTATAAATGCTCCTACATTTACTGCCATATAGAATAAACTGTATGCTGCATCTTTTCTCGATACATCAGTTTTAGGATATATATCCCCAACTATATTTGAACAACTTGATTTAAAAAAACCATTTCCTAAAATGATTATTGATAGGCCTACCCAAACCATTGCAATAGATGTTGATGAAGCAAATAGTACAAAATCGCCTATTGCTATTAAAAGTGCACCTATAGAAATACATTTTTGTTGACCTAAAACTTTATCTGCTAACCAGCCACCAACTAATGGCGTAAGATATATAAGACCTGTAAATAATCCAAACATAGATGTTGCTTCTTGTGTAGAAAGGCCTAAACCGCCTTGAGCTATACTTGCTGTAAAAAATAATACCAATAAAGCTGTTAAACCATAATAACTAAATCTCTCCCATAAAATTGTCATGCAAATAAGCCAAAAACTCTTCGGATGACCAACTTTTTTAGATACGCTTTCTGTATTTGACATAAAAAAACGCCCCCTCATTGTTTTTATAGTTAAATTTAGTACTAAGATTACATTAATCATTTTAGTACATACTTATAATATCATCTTTTTTATGTTTACTCAATAGATTACCATCAGTATTTTCATTTTTTTATTATTATTTTTAAAATTATGAAAAATATTATTTTTCCAGTATTTTAAACTAAAAATATTAATATATATATATTTAAATAATATCTTTAATATTTAATTTTTTTTGTATTTATTTTTTTGATTTTCATTTATTTTTATTTAAATAATTCAATTCTGAAATATTTTTTATTAACCTTTTTTGCAAGTTATTTTTTTATCAATTCATGTGTGTAAATTGTTTTTATTATGAAATAACAAAAGCTATTTTAAATTCTCTATTTGAGAACAAAAATAGCTTTTATCTATATATCAAAATTTTCTTTTTTTAATAAATTGACTTAAATTATTGTTTAGCTTTCATTTGGTATTTATCTGTAATTTTAACTTTATATTTTTCTTTTAAATTTGTTATAAGTAAATTTTGTTTTTCTGATGTTAGACTACTTACTAAATCTGATTTTATTTCTTCAAATGGTTGATATTTTTCATCTGTCTTCTTAATTATATGATATCCATAATCACTTTCTACAAGTTTACTAGATATTTCACCTTTTTTCAATGCAAATGCAGCCTTTTCAAAAGACTCAACCATCTGACCTTTACCAAAGAATCCTAAATCTCCACCTGACTCTGCACTACTATCTTCAGAATACTTTTTGGCTAGAGTAGCAAAGTCTTCTCCAGCTTGTGCTTTTTTAAGTATCTCTTCAGCTTCTTTTTTAAGTTCAGCTTTTTTACTATCACTAACTTGTTTACCTTTATCATCAACAGTTTTTATTAAAATATGTGAAGCTCTAACCTGTAAATAATTGCTCTTGTTTTTATTGTAATAATTCTCAGCTTCTTTATCAGTCACTTTTGCTTTTTCACTTAAGTATTTTGATGCTACTAGTTCTTTTTTCATATCAGCTTTTATATATTTTTCAGTCAAATCAAACTGTTTTAAAAATTCTTCTTTAGTCATGCCCATTGCAGATTCTATGTTAGTCATTAAATTATTATATTGAGCATCTAGTTCATCATTAGTTATACTTACTTTTTCTTTAGTTGCTTCAGTAGATAATATGTCAGACGTAATCATAGTCTCAATCATATTTGATTCATATGAACGTATTTCATCATCACTCATAGTAGTTTTCGCATTTAAATAAAATAATGGCTCCATTCTTTTTCTCAACATCTCACCTGTTATTTTTTTATCCCCAATAGTAGCCACTGCTTCATTGCTACTATAATGCTTTGAAGTGGCTGGTAACTTTCTCCCAGCTTCTTTGCCAAAAACATAACCTCCACCTAAGCATATAGCTCCTACTGCAACAATTGCTACAACTGCTTTAATTGTTTTGTTACTTAGTTTTATTTCTCTTTTCTTGACTTTGTTGTCAGTGTTTTTTTTATCTGACACATCATCTTTTTTAGAACTTACATTATCTGACTTTTTAATTTCATCTAATGAATTTTCTTTTGGATTTTTTTCTTCAGACATTAATATCCTCCTTAATTTTGTTTGTACAATACTTCACTTTTATTATTTTACATTAAAATAATATTAAATGTGTGAATCAGAAATGAAACTCTCATGAATTTAAAATGAAATTAAATATTTCTCAAACTATATCTTATAAAATTTCTTCCTACTTTTGTATCTCCATACTTTAACATCTGTATAACTTCATTTTTTTCTTTTTGCAAATAAATAGAACATTCTTCTAAAGACTTAAATATCTCTAATACTTCGCCTTTTTTATTTACTAATTCAATCTTTTTCTTTCCACCTCTTTTGATTATAGACTTATATTTTTTAAAATATTCATCATACTCCTCATCGATACATTCAAATTTATAATTCATTTTTAATGCCTCAATTTTATCATTGGTTAAAATTTCATTTCTCTTTTTATCAGAAAGTCTTGTACTAAATATCTTATCATTTAGAATATTAAATATCTCAGATGGAGATTTACTATTTTCTAAATAGCTCCATTCATTTTTACAATACTCTTCTATATTTAACACTTTACTTAAATACTTTATGGCATCTCCAAAATAATCCATATATCCATATTTTAAATTTTCTCTTATATATCCTAATGGTACTTTAAGGGCTTTGCTACATTGTATATGTGTATCAAAAATATTTTCTTCTTTAGTATACAAGTTTATTGCTTTTATACTTTTTCCCCTTTTTATTTTTATTTCTTTTATGTAATCTAAATCTTCTTCTGCTAGGTATTCACTTGTTTCACATATTTGTTTTTCTTCAATACGACTTTTTAATAAAACACAACTTTCTCCTTGGTCAAGTTCTTCAACTTTTTTTGAATCATCTTTTTTATTTTCAATTAATGTTTCCTTATCTCCATCACTTATATATTTATCAATAATTACTGTTTCCACTTTATTCAATATTTTATTATCATTATTAACATTTGTTTTTTTTATACATGGTACTTCGTTTTCATTACTACATACTATATCTTCCTTATCTAAAATTTTATCATCTTCATTAGACAAAAATATTTCTTGTTCTAAAACTTTAACTTCTTTATTTTCAATTTCTTTTTTATCAGTTAATACTTGTTCCTTTTCGATTAACTCTTCTTTATATAATCCCTCTTCATTTTTTAATACTATTTCACCTTCTTCTTCTGCTTTATCAAATTTTTGTCTTTTTTTCATAATACCAAACAACTTTTTTAACACTCAAGGTTCCTCCTAATACTTTCTATACCCTTATATTGCCATATAAAATATTACTTTGTCAAAACTCTTATTTAGTATATAACTACTTATTACTATTTTCTTGATAATTTCTTGATAAATCAGTTTTCCATATAACATAGTCTACAGCTATTCCAAGTGCAAGCATTATCCTTCTTATTGATAAATTCTCTATATCAAAATCATCTTCTGTGACTTTTTCATAATCACTTTTTGGCATAATAGCTTCCATAATCTTATTTAAAACCATGTCTTTTGCTAAATCACACTCTTTCGAAAAATGTTCTTCATTATCACATAATGATTGTGCTAAAATAACTAGTAACCTTCCCACAGTTAAAAAACCATGTTTTAGACTAAAGTTTTCATTATTATTGATTTCACCATAAATCTTATTTATAATATTATCTACTATATTAGTAACTATCTTGTTATCTTCTTCATTTATCTTTTTGATTTGTTCTAAAATAGTTTCTTCTTGTATATTTTTATTACACATATTTATTCACCATTCCTTTATTTAAAATTTTGCTTATAGCATAAAACTAAACATTTTATAACCTATTAATTGTTGTTTGCGACTGTTTGATGTTATATAATAATAATCAAGCGTATATAAAAGTTATATAAAATATATAAATTAAAATTCATAGTGTAGATTCAATTATATTATTCAAATACATAATGTAAATTATTTATCATGTAAATTGTCTATTAATACTCTATCAGAATTTATAAAAATAATATTTAAAAGGAGAAAGTATATGAAATATTCAACAATGGGTATGAAAGCAGTAAATACAAAAGAAAATGACAATAAATTTTCTAGTGGCATATTTTTAGAGCTATACACGTTAAATTTAATGATAAAAAAAGACGATTGTGTTTATGGGAAAGAAGTTACAGATTACATAGGTAGTTTTAATTTGTCTTGGAAACCTAGTAACGGAACCATGTATCCAATAATAGAAAAAATGCTCACAAAGGGTCTTATTGAAGTTGCAACAAAAAAAGAACGTAAAAAACTCTATAAGATAACTGAAAAAGGAAGAATCTACTACAATGAGAGGGCTGCTGAGTTTAAACAAATGCTAATAGAATCGGCAAACTTTTATAATACCATTGCAAGTGAATTAGAATAATTCCAAAGAAGACCACTCTTCAAGTTAGAGTGGTCTAAATTTCATATCAGTAATGCTTCTCATTCACTTAAGTAATTAATTAATCTAACAGCCTTTTTCAATTTAGATTTTGCACAAGCTCTTTTTTTATTTATTGTTCCTCTGCAAAGTCCAAACATCTCTGCTATTTCTGAATCAGTATTATCCTTCATATACCACATCACTAGTATTCGTCTTTCAAATGTTGTAAGATCTTTAAATATATTAGAGCATGTAATTCCATCAATCCAATTGTTATTTAAAAATTCTTCATCATATATATTTATAGTCATATCCTTTTCAATTATCGCAATCGACAATTGTAGATTATAAAAAAGCTCGACATAATCGAGCACTTCATCTATTTCTTTTTGTGCATTTTTATCACAAATAGTTTCTTCTATCGGTAATTGTTGATCAGAATCATATATATTAAATATCTTTTTCTGATAGTATAGGCCCCTTGCTATAGGGTCTTTAGATAATTTTTCTAAATGTCTAAAAACATAATAATGAAAATTTCGCTTTACATAATTGTGAAAAGACGGTTTTGTATCTTTATATTTATGACACATAGATAAAAAAATAGCACATATCTCCTGTTGTATATCTTCTTTATCATTATTTGAGAATATACCAACTATTTTTGCAACTGTCTTATCTGCAATCATTTGACCATGACCATTAACAAAATACGAATTTATTTTCAATCGTTCATGTTCTTCTTCTACAAATAATTTAATAAAACTTCTTATTGAGTAATCCTCTATAGAATATTGTCCATATACTATTAAAGAAATATACTTATTTAACATTGCTCTAAACGAATTAATTAGTTCTTGTGCTGCATCTTTTGATCCAGCTTGTAATTCATATACCAAATCATGTATTTTTTGATACTCATTCATTCCATATTTTTGCAAATTATTTTTATAAGTTATTTTTTTTTTCATATTATATACCTTCTTAGCATTATATTATTACTTCTTATCTATTAAGATTATAAAACTATACATTTATACTAAAAATATCTAATCAAATAAATATTTTCTTTCATTAAGTAAACCAGGAACTGACTTGTCTGCCAGTTTCTCTATGTATTCAAAGCATTTTGGATGTATATGCCACTTAAATTCTCTCTTTCTTTTATATTCATCTATAGAAAATTGTTCTGGCAGTATTGGCTTATTACATATTTGGCATATCATTATCTCTCCTTTTCTTGGTGGCTCTGGTACTTTACTTCTTTTTGTAATATAATTTTCTATATTTTTATCAATAGTAAAATTCATATTTCCCCTCCATAAGTTTGATAAAATCATATATAAACTTCTGTAATATCTTTATGTACATTCTCCTTTGATTTTAATATCATAGTTTTAATATCATAGTTCAATTTCAATTCTATTTTTTTAGTTTCACAATCTCTTATTAAATCTGTTAATACATAACTCTTTATAACAACGGTCTTTGTAATTGAATTGTAGAGCTTTATATTAAATAACAAGTTTTTATTTTGTAAATCAAACTTCAAGAAATAATAGTTTAAATCTTCTTTACTTATATTACATATCAATATATTATTAATAAATAACTTTAACTCATCAATGATTTTAAAGATAAGATTAACTATTTTAGTTACTGTTTTTATTTCACTTTTATTTTCATATAATAAATGCATAGTTTTCACCTCCTAATTTTCAATCTCACTCTGCCTACTATTTTAATAATAAATCTAAGTATAAGAGTATATAGGTCACTTGTCACAATCGACAATTAATAAACAAAAAAAAAGTCTTCTATAAAAGACAAAGTTTAAAAACGTTTTATTATAAACCTACACAAACACTATCAAAAGTACCACCTCCAAATTTGTACTACTAATTATATCACATACAAAATATTAAATACAGTTATTCACACCTAAAAATGCTCTGAATCCTCTCCAGAATAGCTATAATTTATATCAATACTCTTTATATTCATTTCACTATAAGTTTCTCCTATTCTACATTTGAACATTAAGTTTTGACTAGGAGGTCTAAATGGAAAAGCATCGACTATTTTATGATAATATTCACCTTTATCTTCATAATATATATCAAATATAAAGTCTTTAGAATACTTTCCACCATCACTGCTATTATTAAAATGGGGTGTTATACCTGTAATCATTACATCTCTCTTTTCATCAATATTACATTTAAAACTAAATGTAGAAGATTCATAATTATTATAATAATTTATATATGCTCCTAATGATTTTATACCATAAACGAAAGTTCTTAGATTTGTCTCACATTCTTCATAATTATAACTTCTTAAAACTATCTTTATTTGATTAACTTTTTTATTAGGAAAGTTTATTCTAAATGCTCTAACTGAATTTGAAAATTCATTTGTTGAATTATTTTGTGTTATTGCTGAATGATATCCAATTCCCTCTACTTCTTCCCAATAACTAGAATCTCCAAACCTTATATATACATTTTTTACACTGCATAAAAACGGATGTATATATATTTCATTCATTTCTAATGTAGTCATAATATCTTCTGGAAGAGTAATCTCATATTCTGTGTCCAAAAAATCTACAGAATTACCTGTAACTACTCTTTTTATCCAATATAGATTATTATCTTTAGAAAAAGGAGCATACACATCGTTGTCCTTTTCTGATATAACACCAAAACTAGTAATTTTCGTTTTAACTGATAGACTTTTTGGAATAAACATGGAATTTGAGACATCATCGAAAACAGCTAATTTTGAAATTTTTTTTGAAGGTCTTATAGTTATATCTGATGTTATATTGTTTATTATGGCTCCAAAAGTACTCTCATCAGACTTACAATCTTGTGGTAAGATTATTTTTCTTCTCAATTTATTAGACTTTTGTATATCAATATACTTATTTAATAACTGATTATATTTTTGTATCAAGTTTGAGTTTACAGCTTCTAGTTGAGCATTTTCAAGTTTTATTAAATTTATATTATCATTTAACATACGTTCTATCTCATTAGTTTTATTAAACAAATCTAATATATCATTTAGCATGTTATTTTGATTATCATTATGCATTGAACTTGTATTTATAGCTTTATATCCAAAATCTTTTCTATTTGATACTGGTAAATTATTAATAACTACTTTATTCACCTAATCCCCCCCTTACATCATAGAATGTGTCTATTTCTTCTTGTATATTTCCAATTATATCTGCAAAACTTCCATAACTGCAATTGGAGTCTATAGACACGTCTTCTTTCATTACATCTAACCTATCTATCTTATCACTTAATTTTCTTATATTATGCTCTGCTTGATGGTACATTGAACTTATCTTATAGCTTTCTTGTGCTCCTCTATACCTATTATTAAACCTTACAGCATTTGGAACTTCATCTAATACTCTATTTGAAGTGTCGTATACTTTACCATCTACATGAAAAATCTTACTTTCTACATTAGATTTATTACCTGAATAATCAGTTGTATAAACTCTAAACATATAATATCCTTTTTGAAGAGGTTGTGTCATAATGGTCTCTCTTTGAGTCTTATTATATATAATTGGTGAATTATCTAAGGTGATTGGATTAATATCACTTTCTACAGTATGTAAACACCAATTATACTCTTTAATACCTGTTGTAACTATTGTTGTAGCTACATTTGATTCTGTTACTACCTTTGAGTTTAAATCTACTCCTTCTACATAATATTGATATATACTTCCTGTATCTGTAGAAGTATACTCCAAAATGACCTTTCTATCCTCAGTAGTATACTGATTTGTTATACTTGGTTTAATTGGAATAGATGTATCTCCTGGCTTGTCTTCAACAGACATATTTTCAGTCAATTGTTTCATTCTAAAAATAGTATTTGCCAATATCTTCTTTTCATATTCCGCTATATCTTCAATATCATCTATATTGTGTCCTATTTGAATCATAGCTGTATTATTCCATGTTGTAAGATAATAGGAAGATGCTTTCTCTTGTGAAGCAGACCAATTTGAATTTCCTTCTATTTTTTGTGGTACTATATTAAACCATATATCTCCATAAGCAAAATTTGATGTAGTATGAGTATATGATATTTTTATTTTTTCTTCATTATTCACCATATTCCAAGGATATAATGTAACTGAATCTGATTTATTTACAACTACTTCATTTCCCCATACAGAACTTGTGAATCCATGACCTTCATCAAAAAATATATTATTGTCATTCCACTTTCCAACTTTTATATTAAAAAACTCTCTTAATTTATTCAAACTTTCATCTTCTCTAAATATAGATGAAATTAAATCATGACTCGCAATAACACTTCTATTTGTTTTCATAAACTCAAATATAGCATCTAGTGCTCTTTTGTTTAATTTATTTTCAACAATATAATCTTCACCACTAGAAAATCCGATAACTATTACATCATAAATATACATCCCTCTACTATCTTTTAAAAAATCATCTGGATTTTCACAAAATTCTCTATTTGATACAGGAGTTACATTTATCTTAGCTAAACCATACCCTCTTGCATCTTCTTTACAAGGCTCTTCCATCCATTTTTTTAAAGAAGCAGATTTCTTAATGGTCCATGTAATACCTCTATAACATTTAAAACTAATCTCTTCTCCTATATTTGGATGTATATTTAATACCTTTATGTCACTTTCTAATCTTTCTAGTTCACATACAGAAATAGTTTGAAATACTTCGTCAACAGAATTCCCAAAATCATCTCCTATTTTTTTTCTAAATACTCTATACAAATGTGGTGAACTTGATGTATTCTCCCATTTTAAACTAACTTTATTTTCTCTATCAGATGATTTCGTATATAATGTTATTGACATTATTCAGCCACCACCTTTATATTATTGATTACAGGAGTAACAGATATATCTGATGTAGATAATTTTGCCATTACTCTACATCTTATTAAACTATTACCATCCAGAGATTTTAATCTTTCAATTGTTGAGGGTAACATATGTTTATATTTTACAAATATTCTAAAGTATTCAGCTGTATTAATTTTTATATCTGGTCTTTGATATTGTGGAATCTTTTTTTCTTTTAATTCAATACTTATAGGGTCATTTGGAGTAATTACATAATTAGGGTCAAACTTTATAACTATACTATCCACATTATCTATAGATTTTATTGCATAATACTTAAGAGAATTATTACTTATATTTTTCACTAAAGAATTATAGGTTATTCTTTCCATCTTTGAACCAGCAAATATAGAATCACTATGAGACATTAAATTAAAATTATGCTTAATGGTTTTTACTGATTTTGATAAATCTAATTCACCAAGTAAAAACATTATTTGAAGTTTATTTTCTCCCTTTTTTAACTTAAATGCATATTTATTATCTTTTTTAAATACTTGTCTTCCATTTACAAGTACAACTACATCAAATACTTCTTTATCTTTCTCAAAACTAAAGTATTTATTTTCTATTATAGTTTCTTCAAGACAATTAACATACTGACTCATCACTATATAATTCCATTTACTTTTACACATTATCTCCATTGTATTTGCATCCATTGGAGCTATTCCAGTGACTCTATGCTTTGCATAATCATTTATAGATACTCTCAATGAACTTGGATATTCTTGATTGTATTTATCACTTACATCTAACCTCTCAATAAGCCATTGAGAATGTCCTGTTCTCATTTCAATAGAATTTAAATTTACATACCTTGGAAGTTGTTGTACATAAAATAAAAAGTTTTTTAATTGTATATCAAAATCGCGTCTTCCAAATAAATCAGATGTATAGTAATTAAGTATTTTTTCTTCTTCGTATAAGAGATTTAAATCTAAAGCAATATTTGGCTTTATGTTCTTCCATTCTACACTATTATTTTTATCTTCTATACCTATGAAATACGATATATTGGTCATAGGTGGCACTTTATTTTGAGGATTTAAAGTTATTTTTGATATAGGTTCATCAACATTAATTCTATTACTTGTGTACACACTGGTTTTAGAGTATTTATCATTATAAAGTGAAATATTATTTAATACAAATAATGAACCTAAGTTATCTAGTTCTTCTTGACCAATCTCATATTTTTCTATTATAAATTTAATTACTAATATATCTTCTTTGTTAAATCTCCATATATTATTTTTTTCTCCTTTATATTTAAACTTTTCTTTAAAGTTCTTATTGTCAGAAGAAATTAATAATGTTATAGTGGTATCCTGTAGTGAATAACCACTAAGTTCAATTCTAGATACTGTTTTAATAGTATCTAACTCTAAATCTATAGTAATCATTTGAGTTTCACTTTTAATTGGTGTTATGTCTAATGATATATTTTCATTAAGAGCCTCATTTAATACCAAATTTATATTTGTATTTGAATCTATCTCTTGCCCATTTAACAATACTTTCAAATTTGACTTACTCAAATCTATTTTATCACTTGGGATTGAATGAAGTTCATTTCTAAGTGTAGAGGTATTGTAATCTATTTCACAAGTTGACTTAGGTATGTTATTTTTTACTAAATTAATAGTGTTCGTATCTTCAAGTGTATTAAAAGTTATAACATAAGGATAATACGATTTTTTTTTGCTTGAAAATTCATTTGCTATTTCTGAATAAGCAATAATCTTATTTGCTTCGTTATATATGTTTATCATTTCTAAGTCATATTTATTTATAGTCTCTATAGAAGATTCTACTTGATTATTATGTACTTCATAAATAGATTTCAAATCATATTCTATATTTTTAAACATAGTATTAAATTGTTCTTTATCTGAATTTTGATATGGTAATAATGTAAATGGCTTAAAATATGGTAACCCAATTATTTTTTTCTCAAAAAACTCACTTATAAACTTGTTTACTTCGTAAAAAGTTACTAAATCACCATTATTCAGAAGTCTTTTTATTATCTCTTCTTCTTTAATTTTTAATTGATACTCTTGAATGTTCATCATATAATTTCCTCCGAACCTACATCTATCCTATAATTATATACTATAGGTGACTCATCAATTATTTCATCTGGTCTATCTAACTCTATTTTCAACCTAAATTCATTCACATCATTAAGCATATCAACATATGTAATATTTTTATTTCTATTTATAGTTGATATATTACTATTTATAACTATTGCACAAGAGCCATATTCAGCTCTATGTCTTGGTCTTATTCTAGTCCATACTGAACCATCATCAAAACTTATATAGTATTTAATATAGTCATCAATTTTTTTATTTTCATCTAAATATTCCATAAATCTTCTTGGTATGTAATCTTTAGAATTCAAAGTAATTGACCTTATACTTTCAGTTGATAAAAAATTTTCTGATAAATATACTCCATATTTATCATAAACCTTGTATTTAAGTTCAATATTTTTTATACCTATAACATATCTCTTTGCATTTACTTCTTCATATTGAAACTTATAACTATCTTCACTTATCTTTTTATAAAATAATTGAGATTTCACATACTCTCTTGTTGAAAATTTGTTTGTTGACTTTGTAGATGGATAAATTATATTTTTATTATCATGGTTATACTTAAGACCTATAATCTCTATACTTTTTTGAGGTTTATCAAATTGTATATAATCTTTATTATTGTCATAAAAAAAATATGGAATTTTAGTTGGATCTATATTTAAAAAATACTCTCTACATACTTTAGTAAAATTGCTATCTTCTTGCTCTAATTCAACTACAATTTCTTTAACTATACTTGATTTAAAGGTTATTATATTTTCTTCCTTTAAAGATTCGTTTAGTTGTAATATTTGAACATTCTCATATTTATCTCTTACAACTATCCTTTTTATTATAGGGTTATGTAGATTTACATTTTGATTTGGTATTCCAGAAATTTTAAACCAATTTATATTAACAGGAATATCTAAAACAATCTTAAAATGTAATTTTAAAATCTTATCATCACTTATCCAACTTATACCTTCTTTATACTTAAATCCAACCATTGCAGTTTTTATTTTTATATCATCTTCTAAATTATACATTTCAAACTCAAACCAAGTATCATCATTTCCATCTAATATGTCTGATAAATATATATGAGGATCATCTTCTCCAATATATTTTATTTTATTGTAAGATGAATATATTTCATGTGTATTCCCAGGAAAGCCATTTGATACATCTAGAATTTGTATATTTATATTATCATTTACACATTTACTCGATATTGTTGCTAATGTTAATGCTCTATTTAATACACTACAAGAAACATTATTTAAGTTGTTTATATTACTAATTTTTGTAAAATCATCTGAATAAATCATATTGCTGACAGTTTTCAAGGAGTCTACTTTTTTATCTAGTTCATTTATCTCTATTTCTATACAATTTAATTTGTTAATTAATAGTTCATTCTCTTCTTTAACATCTTTAAAATATATTTGTAAGTTATTTCCGATTTCCTTATAACTGCATATTAAAATATGCATATCACATTTGGCTTTTTTCAACATATCACTATAGCTTGAAAAGGATGGTATATCTACTGCCTCATGGAATTCAAATAATGGTTTTCCAAGTTTATTATAAAAATCGATAATCATATTTTTAAATTCATAAAAATACTCTGTTTTTGTTTTGATTTTCCCAGAATCAAAATCCTTATTTAAATCCTCTATTAAAATTTTAATTCTTTCTTCAAACAATATACTTGGCCTTTTATATTTATAATTATTCATATTATCACCTTTAAAATGTATCTATCATATATTTTATTTCTTTTAAAACAGGTGTCAGCCAGCCATCTTTAACTGTATTTCTTCTAAATAATGCTTTTAGTTTTATTTTTGATACTAAATGCTTATATGATATATCTATCATATATTTACTTTCTATCTCTTTATTAAAATAGATTGAATTCTCAAATATATAAAATTGAAATTTATCATCTAAATTATTAAAATTCTTATAACTACTACCATTTTCTGATATATCTGTTACATTTACAGTTTCTATTTCATAGTTAATATTACTAGTTAATGTATCTGTAACTTTTACATCACAATAATCAGCATCATATTCTGTAAATGGCCTATATTTAAGTTCAAAATTTGATTTATTTTTTCCATTAAAAGATTCTATAGTTGTTTCTAACTTTGATGATAAATCCACAGAATCACTACCAGCAACAGGTTTATAACTTATACTATATACTGCATTATAATCATAGTTAAATATTTGAATACAGTAAAAAAATCCAGTTTTTTGATTTTTATGTATATAAAACTCCTCACTATTTAAAGGTATCTCTTCTCCATCTTTCATTACTTTATAAATAATTTCTGCCTCAAATCTAAAATAAGCTCTAGTACTCCCTGTTATAAATAAAAGTTCAGATTCTATAATATCCTTATTAGTTGGTAATATAGGAATCCAGTCTTTAGTTTCTGGATTATCAGATGCAGTAATATAATATTCTATATCAGTAACGGTTTTTCCAAATGAATTTCTGGGATGTAATTCATCAGTTACTATCTGTACATTTTTTATATTGGAATTTAAATTTATAGACTTACTTGTATAAATACCTGTCCTATCAAAATGATTATTATAGCATCCTATATTATATAAACCATAGTTGTATTCATACTTTAAGACCATATGATTTAACTTGTCATTTCCGACTATTTTAGACAGTAACTCGTCATAAGAATAAGACAGTACTCTATCATTCATTTTTCGCCATAAAGAATTAACCCTATTCCTATCATAATACACTGGTTTAAATATAGCTTTAGTTACTTCTTCTTTTCTATCATTTTTATTATTAAACCAAAGTAAACTTTTATTTATTTCAGTTGGATTATATACATATGTTTCTCTTATATAATGTTTCTGTGTAAATAATATGTATATTCTCTTACATATTATATCTGGAAACCTAAATGTAACCTTATCTTTTGTAAAAACACTTTTTAATGTTTTATCCTTATTATCTGGTGTTACTAGTTCTATCAATGCTTCATCTTCATCATCTGTCATTTTATATCTTATAGCTACTATATCAATAGGATATTTTGTAAATGGGGTAAGATTTATCTCATTTATTTTATTGATAGATTCAAAATTAAGCTCAAGATCACAAACTGCACCAGAGTCTATTCCATAAAAATAATTATCTCTTACATATATAGCTTGTGGTTTACTATTTTCAAATGAAACATTTAATGGAGCATCAGATAGTATTGTATCACTCCAAAATGAGTTTGGATCTCCATCTATAGCATTTTCAAGAGATGTTTCGTTATTGCAAGATTGTATAAATCCTTCCCCTAGCTGAAAGCTATAATTTAAATATGCTGTATATACTTTATTATCATACATCAACATATTATCCCGTTTTAAAAATGGTAATGTTAACACGTTTTCATTTTCATCAAAATTAGCATAACACTTCTCTAGTATCCATTGCCCAGCTCTATCTTTTTGAATATTTCTACTTTTATCAAAGTTATTTGAATTTCTAAACCTCTCTATTATAAATTTAGACATATGTTTAAATGAAGTAGAATATCTACAACTCTCTAATTTATCTTTTATTTGATTTATCTTAGTTGTTATGCTATTTATGTATGATGTACTGATACCATCATACTTTGATATCAATTCACTCATTGAGTTAACTACACCAAAACTGGTTAATAAATCTATATATAGTTCATTCATAGTCTTATTGATTGATTGAGATTTAATGTTTACCTCATGCTCATTTAGACTTGATATTAGTGTATTATTTTTAATTTTCGTCTTAAATTCATTTTCTAAAATCTTTCTTTCTTCATCAGTTGAACAATTTGAAGCTATTTGACTTACAATTTCTTCTATAATCTCATCTTTTATTTTATTTATATTCAAGTTAGTACCTAGCATATTATATTCCAACCTTTAATTTATACTTTTCGCAACATTTATCAAGTATATCAATTAATTCATTTATAGCTGTTTGTACATCTTCCTTAGTTTTCATTATTTCAAATTCTACTCTGGTACCATCCCATTCTGATTTTTTCCAATTAATTGGTCTAATACCTTCCTTTATCAACTTAATCCACAAAGATAATTTATGAACTTCATACATATTTTCATCCATTAGTTCTAGTTCTCTAGTTAACTTTTTTCCTATGATAACACCGCTTTCCATAATATACCCTTCCAAACTTTCTTTTGAAATGAAATATCTATCTTCTTCAAAATCTTGCACAAAATTTCCTCCTTTATCTATTTTGTTACTTTATGTTCATTCAGTATTTTTATCTTCTTTTATTTTTCCATTTATAAGTATTAAATCTTTATTAGTTATTATAACTTTATTTTCCTCAAATGATATTCCCTTTTTTAGTAAAAATGCTTCCAATAAATCTTGAGTCTGAGGTAATATAAATTCTTCTTTAACTCTTTGTATGACCTCATCTATAATTTGCTCTTTAGAACCCAGAACTTTTTTACCATCATATTCAAAATATCTTTGAATTACATTTATTAGATATGCATCAACTTTATCTAGCCCTTTTACATAAATATTATCTTTTTTCTGTTGTATTCTCATATTTCACCAACTCACTATATTGTCTATATGTGTTACTATTTTTTCTTGCTTATAACTTGCATTAATACTTTTTCGACTTCTTTATCACTATTTTCATAATCATCATATATAAGATAAATATCCTCTTTTTTATCTCCTGATACTGTTTCATAAATATTTATTGTATCTAAATTTCCTTCTTCACTATAATTAAGCAGTACATCTTCATTAGCACTGCTTACTTTTATTAACTTATCATCATTTTTAGAATCTCTTAATATAGTTGTTACATCATTTAAATCTGGATATTCAGTATTTGGAAGTCTTCCTAAATCAGGATTAATTAAACCCATTTGAGCTTCTGTAAAATCATCATTATATAAAAGTGCTATTGCATTAATTTCAGGGGATTCTCCTGCCAAATTTGACCATATCTTAGCTCTTATTTTTACAGTTTTAGGTATATCTTCCTCTTTTTGTATAGTATATGGTACAGTATTATTTGCTCTTATCTGAAATACTTCTTTTTTATCTGTTATTAGATAATATATTACTTCTGACCCTTCTGGTATATCTTGGTCCACCAGTAGAAAAAAATTATTTAATGACGAACTTTTATGTTCATGAGTATAAATATCAACTGAATTATATTCTCCAAAACTGCTACCTTCATTTAAAGATATACACGTTTTATCAAAATCAAATTTTATATTTATGCTATTTAGGACATCAGAAAATTCCTTATTTTTAAATTCATTTATAAATAAGGAATTTGCATATCTATTATTATCAAAATTAAATAAAATTCTATCAAAAAACAAATTATCTGAATAGTAAGATATATCATTTTTAGACGAATTTTTAACTATTTCTTTATCAGTACATAACTTATCTATTATATTTTTGCTTGAAACCTTAGTAAATTTTTCACTCATAGTTCACCTATAATATAGAGTGTTGCCCTGTCAAATATTCTTTATTAAAAACAGGTATTACACTATACTCACATTTATTTAAAGTTTTATGCACGTACTTTATCTTATCAACTTGATATTGTATCTCAATAAAGTCTGTAGGAGAAAGTTCCATATGAATATATAAAATTTTAAATTTAGAATTAAATGTATAACTATTTCTATCTAACTCTATATTATTTACACTAACTCTTATATATTTACTTACTACTCCACTTATCTGCTTGGATACATACCACTTTTGATTTGAATTATACTCTAGCATTTTACTTTCATTTAACAAAACTTCAACCTTTGGATTCGGTATTTCTGTTAATAAATATTTTTTCCACTTTTCGCCTATTTTTTCATTTACATATAATTTATAACTTGTACATTTTAAATTTTTTATCCTTGAAAAAGTTATTGTATTTTCCGTATATATCTTTGTAAGATTATTGATATTTTCATACATATGTATACCTACAATACAGCCACTACGGGGTCTGATATATTTCCTTTCTCATCATATAAATATATAGTGTAGTTGTACTTATTTGAATAAAAGCAGTAATCCTTTATTGACAAAAGTGGATATCTAGAATTTAATACGACCATCTCAATTGTATCATTATCTTCTATATTATTTATATAATCATTATAGTATTTGCCACCTTGCCTTATATATATTTTAAATATCGTGGCATTTTCATCTTTCATGTCAACTGGTTTTTTCTGCTCATCTATACTTAAATTTGTTACATCTTTTCTGTAAATGAGCATTTTATCAATTAATATTTCAAATTTATCTTGAAATATTATTGGTTTACAATAGTCTGTTGATATGTTTTTGTATATGTTTTTCATCCTAAAAGCTCTAGATTTTCTATAAAATAATTCTCTTTTATTCTTATGCCATATATTTGGTAATTTCACATATCTTATTCCATCAGTTATTAAAGTGGAATCATCTGAATGTATCTCTTGACTAGTTATAGTCTTTATTACTTTACTATATAAGTCATCCTTATTGATATTTATATCTTTTGAAACTTTTTCTCTCTTTATCTCTTGCCATTTGGTTATTTTAATGTCATCCTCTTTTACTTCTAATACTTGAATTATTTCATCTGGATTTTCATATAATTCACAAACTCCTACATTTGATAGTTCTGAGATAGATCCATCTTGAAATTTACTTATTACTCTATACTCATATTTATTCTTTTGTTCTTCTTTTTTCTGGTAAAATAAGATGTAGTTTTTACCTTCTATTGTAGATACTACTGGGTCAAATACTCCATGTGCATGTATATCTATATATGTAACTATATCTATAGAAAAATCTAAGGTAACTTTATTGTATTCAGCATTGGATTTTTTTATTAGAAATCCATTATTATTTCTAATCTTTATTATGTCGTCAATTTCATATTGTTCTGTTATAGTTCTATATGTCTCATATCCATTATAATCAGTTTTTTTCTTAAATAAAATTCTTGATATAGTTTGATATGAACTTAATTGTATTTCTATTTTTTCTTGAGGAACTGAGGATAAATCATTTTTTAAATTTACAATTAATTTTTTAAAAGGAATTACTATTTCAAATGGTAGCGTAAATTCAGTATATCCATTATATCCTTTTGGAAAATCATTTCTACTAAGTAAAAAATCTTTGATGTTAGTCGATTCTATGTCAGCATTTTCTTCTAATATTTCTATAATTGGGTCTTGATTATTTATGTACTCTTCTATTTCTGTTCCTGATGAAATATTTTTAAATCTATAAATATAGTGTAGTAAATTTCCTTCTGTAGATTTACATATATTTATTTTGGGATGTTCCAAATAAACTCACCTCTTTTCCATTTTATTTTTGTAAAATCACTTTCACTCTTAATATACCTTGCTTATACTCGAATTTGTTCAACATTTTTTATTATATTAGTAATTTTCGCATAAATAAAGAAAATACCTCATTCATAACTTTAAAAATTATGAATAAGATATTATTTTAAGTAAATATATGGCTAAGCACTATAAGTACTTTGGCAGTAAAGTCCATTCAACTATATATTTGCATTTATAATTTTCATCTGCACCAGGAGGTCGTTCTTCTAATATCCCATCACTTTTAGTACATGTATAAACTCCTAAAGGATATTTTTTATTAAGTACATCTGCGTTTTTTTGAGGCTCATTTTTAATCCAGATATCTCCTATTTTAGGTGGTTTAAATGGTTTACTAGTGGTAGGCGGAAAATAGCAAATATTTAGCTTTGGCCCTGGTTCTCCATCGCCATCACCAAGTCTAATTCCATTATTATAAAACCAAATACACCCTCCTCCTCCATCTTCTGGTCTGTATGAAAATATTTTTCTATTTTTATTCTTATCATACATACAAAAATGTTCTATATTTTCATCTCCTTCTATATTACTTCCATTTCCTGTATCTCCACGTAATGCTACTTTTCTTCTTTCATATTTATCAGATATAACTATATAAGAATCTTCCATAATAAGATTACCAGTCATGGTATCTCCACTTTTCTTTACATATTTACGCTTAATAGAATCAATTTCATTTTCTATATAAGTTACTCTTCTCTCAACATCATCAATATCATCCCTTAGTTCATCTAACTGTTCTTGAACATTAGATCTTACATCTTTAAGTTGAGCAAGTTCTCTAGTTGTAACTGAACTTTCACTAATACACTTATTAGTATCACTAACTAAAACTCTTGAGCCATTTCTTCTATAATCTGTATGTCTTTCCATATTATCATTTGAACAAAAAACATTTCCATTATCATCTGTCATAAGAATTTTTTTAGCATTATCACTTCCTTGAGCTATTACAACATAATAATCAAAAGTATCCCAAATTTCTTCTACTTCATTATCAATCTTATCCAATCTAGACTCATAATCATAATGTCTATGTCTAATATGAGAATATCTATTATCATAAATCGATTTTGGTTTTATAAAATGATTTGTCTCAGGAAGTCCAGATATTGTAATTGGACTTTGATATTGATGAACTATACAAGAACTAGACATATATGGTTGTATATGTACTTCTGTTTTTTCATCTATAGCTAAATATAATTCAAACTTATGAGTAACTATTTCCACACCATCAACTGTAGTAGAGTCTGACTTCACATGATACAGTCTTAATACATCTATATCTCTTTGATAACTATCTCCTTCATGTTTATATGGTGGAAATTTTTCCGCTTTATAGTCATTTTTACTAGGGTCTGGAGGAGTCTTATAACCACTTAAATCAAGAGGTCTTTCATGTGCATGATTTTCACTTGGTGGTGTCATACTTGAATATGTTGAAACACTTTCCTCTATATTTAACTTTTCTATAGTTGCTTTTTCTTTATCTTCTATATTGTTATTTAAATGATTCTTTACATCATTATTTTTGTGTGTTGTTATTCTATCTTCTTTTGTTAAAGTTTCTTCAGAAGATAAATCTTCGTTTATAAATGGTAATTTTTCATCATGTAATGACACATAAAAAAACTTATTTGTACAAGTCCATCCATCATTATTTTTGTTTGTAGGGTCTTCAAACAAACCAATATGAATATCCATAGTAGTTGGATTATTTCCTTTAAGAAGAGTTATGGAACCTCTAAATAGTGAGTTGTAAATTCCTTCTGTCATCATATCAGTATGGTCAAACTTCCCTATATTAGGCTTTGTGTAGTCTATGTAATCAGATGTAGATTTAACAAATTCATCAATATAATCTTCATTTTTCATTTTAGCTACCATGCTATTTGCAAATATACCTTGATATGGAAGTTTACCATCTGTAGAAAAATCAGGAGCATTTCCAACTCTTCTCGGAGTAAATGTAGCTATTTTGATATATCTTTTATTAGACACCATTACAGCATGTTTGAAATGGTTGTATCCTAATCTATCTTTAAAATCAACAGCATGATATCCATCTAGACAATCTGCATTTAATCCACTATTAGGTCCTTGATTTAACTCGCTCCAAACTTTTTTATCGTTTAAAGTTAATTCACTTGTTATAATATTTAATCTTGGTTTATCTATCCACCAATCGAATTTAATATCACTTGCTCTAAAATTCATTTTTGCATACGAATATCCATCATTTAAGTCAGCATCTCCAAATGTAACTGATAACTTAACACCTTTGAAATCATGCAACTTCAATTCATTTGTAAGTAGTGTTGCCGAAGGTAAAACACCCAATAAAATCACCTCATTTAATCTAGTAATACATTTTTAAAGTTATATTTACTAATCATCTAATTTATTTGTTTTTTAACGAGTTTCATTTAAATATATTTTTTATGAATCTCAAATTATGTTATACATTATAGTTCACATTTTCTATCCATATACTTGGTCTGATATGTTTTTGATTGTCTATATTTTTATGGACTTCTATGCTAGTTTGAGGCAATTCCTCATCTCCTATTACATCTACAAATTCAATAATAGGATAACTACCATAGGCAGCCCATTTTTGAACAGCTTTTTTAATATCTTCTTCAGAAAACCTTCCACCATTTTTATAAAGTAACTTACTATCTATTCTTATTATAATTACAGAGTTTTCTTGATATGGTTTACCATCAAGTGTACCAATATCTAAATAATGATCGCTTTCAGGCTCTAAATCTCGACGAAGTCTATCTTCCATTTCTTTGATAATACCTCCACCTCTTAATCTAGTATCTATTAGATTTGTAGACTTTAGCGAGGTATGATGTCTTACAAAAATTCTACCTATATGTAAATCGAATGGTTCTAAGGCTTCTTGATTATCAAATTTATGATATACACAGAAATAGTTGTCTTTTAGAATATCACCTGTCCCTCTATCTATTATTCTCATCGGCTTTAAAAAGAAATGGATTGTTCGATTAAATAAATCATATGAGTTTCTCATTTCATTTATCTCATTTGAAGTGTCTGTATAAAAACTATACATATTTGGATTTAAATTTAAATCTATAATTTTACTATTTTTATCTTGATTTTTATAATAGCCTCTATAATGAAGATTTTTTTCTTCATAGCTATAATCTACTAGTATTTTATCATTGTCACTTATTGAATCATTAATTTCTATAAATCCATACTTGAAATTAAATCCTTTTATTTCAAGTTCTTTTTTATTTTTATCACTTAATATCTTATAAACTCTTAAATTAGTTGGTTTCCAACTATTATCTACTTTTATATACATTGGAGTATTCTTTACTTTAATAGTATTATTTCCAACAAAACTTCCCTTTTCTTCAGATATATCAATGTATGGCTTCCCATATTTTCCAAATATTTGTAAGTCGTATTCTGGTATAGAATATATAAGTTCTATTGTTTTATCAATTCTTTCGTATTTTTTACTGAAATAAGCATATTTAATGGTTGGGAACCATCCTTTTAAAGGTTCTTTTTCTAGAGGTGTTCCCACAATAATTTGATTTATGTTTCTACATACTACTGAATATCCTTTATAAACTTTTCCATTAGCTGACTTATATATAGAATCTTTATCTAAGGTTCTAGTGTTTTTATTATTTCCAATAATACTTGAATTTTGTTCTGGAAATCCAGTATCTTCATATGTTCTCCCATATATAAATCCATTTCCATCTGATGCTGTATATATCAAAGTTTTATCCTTTGAATACATGGTATTTAAATTTTGAATATTATATTTAACTCTAAAAGTTGAATTTTCATTTATTTTGTCTCTATCTTCATCAGATGAATACTTCATAAATATATCTCTTGCTGTCATATATCCGTTTGTATCCTTTTCAGATATAATCATATCTTCATTCTTAAAACTATCGAGTTCTGAATATAATGCATATTTTTTATTTATTATTTCCTTTGTAATAGGTGCTATTTCCAAATCATCAGCCACTATAATATATTCAATTTGTATTTTGGCTCTTTTATCCTCTAATATTTCATATTCGAACACTTCTATAGAAGACTTATTTGTTATGCCTTGAAGCCTATTCACTTTATACGACTCTAAGTCACAACATTGAACTGGATTTATTTTTTCAAGTATTCCTACTTTGATTTCTAAAGGATTTACACTGTCTTTTCTATAAGCTTCTTCTGACAAACCATCATACATAACATATATAGGATTTTCTATAGTTGGAATAAATGATGTATATATATATGCATCATATACATTTTCATATTTAGTTTTTTCTATAAAGACCTTATACTTAAATTTATTTTCATCTATTGGATAATTATTTCCTGAAACAAGACTTATGTTTTCTGAATTATACAGACCATTTATATCTAATCCAACATTATCATAAATTTTGTACTTTAACTTATATTTGTAATACAATGGAACATTGTCCTTAAATTTATTTGTTATATAAAATAAATCATCATCTACCAAATATTCTCCATTAATCTTATGTAAAAGACCACTTTCATCTGGATACATTATTATTTCCTTTGCCTGTTCTGGATATAGATTTGATATCTCATCTTTTTTATTTACAACACCACTGTACTTAGCTGACCCATTATATAATACTTTTAATTTCCTAACTAAACCTTCATATCGCGTATATGCATTATAAGTTTTGGGATTATAGTCAATCAATTCATTCTCAGTTTCAACAAAATTTACAGCTTCGAATATCGAATTTGTCAGATTTAAAACACCATATCTGTCACCATCATTGTATATCTTATCTATAGGCACTCTTTTTGCTAATAGACCTTGAAATTCCTCATGTTGAACTTTATATTCTGGCTTGAAATCAGTGATAGTAGATTCATCCCACATAACAAAGTCTCTGTATAAAATTCCCCAATATCCTTCTAATTCTGTACCTTTTTCACCATCAAACTCAATAGTCTCTGGAAAATAGTCTTCATTTTTTGTAGCTAAGTTTCTTTTATGAATCCAATCATCAACAAAATGCAATGTTACATTATTGGTATTAGTTTCTATTACAGAAACAGTATCATCTAGAGATGCTGTTGTATTATAATAATAGGCTAAATTTACTGCTCCACTTGGAATATTTCTTCCAAGTTTAATAGATTTATTACCTTTATTATCGATTTCCTTATGCACTTTTGTATTGGAAAATAAATCTCCCGATATACATTCTTCTTTTTCCAAAATAGATTCATATTTTGGTGCTTGCGGATAATCTATAGTAGGTATTTTGAAATCAGGCATACTTATATCAGGTCTTTGATTTACTACAATATCATCTTTAGGATTATATTCGGTTGCAATTGTTCTTGCATGCCAAACTATATAAACTATTTCTCTTGTAGGTGAATCAATATTGTATTCTTTATTTACAAAGTTTTTAAATATAATTTTTCCATATTCATCCCCTAAAAACTTCTTATTTTTTATAAAGGATATATTGGCACTGTTAATTACTTTTATACTTGCTCCATTATTTACTATATCGTTCTTAACTTTAGTCACTATCTCAACCTTACAATCATATAAAGGGTATGGTATTACACTAAAGTTATTTATAGCATCATTAGTTTCAACACATTTATCAATATTAAATTCTTTATCTGTTGAACTATAAACTACTGTGGTTGGTAACTCTATAGATTGGTCAACATTGCTTGATATATTCACATTTACTCTATCTTCTTGTTCATCATCAAAATATATTTCTATAAATCTTTCTTTTGAATTTATAGGTACTATTTTTTGCTCAATTAAAATATCGATTGTTTGAATATATGTCATACCATTTTCTAATTTCACAACAAAGTCAAAAGAGTCTTCTCCTATGTATAAATCATTTGCATAATAATTAAAATAAATTATATTGTTTGAAATATTAAAAGTAACATCTCCAGCTAATTTTAAAAAAGTCTCTTCTTCAATAGAGCCTTTTTTATATGCATCTCCTAAAGAATTTATTTGACCATCATTTATCAGAATAGCTCCTTGAAGGTTAGACCCATTTGTAATCTTATAATTTAATGTTTTCAGTTTACTAATATCCATAAAACATTCCCCTTTTGTAACTTATCTATATTTTTCTATTTACTATATTAATTTCATCTTTAGCATTTTCATTGGCAATTGCTTTTATAACATCTATACAATTGCCTGTCCAACTTGTATAAATACATGCAATTATTCCATTAATATCAGTTCTATCATTTAATTTTTCTATTGTTCCAAGAGCAGCTTCTACGTTTACAGATGCACCTTCAATTGGATTATTATATTTATCTGTTACTGATATTAAGATGCTTATATCATCTTTTCCATTTGCAAATATAAAGTTGTTTTCTGAGTAAATCTTTAAAAAGTAAGGTTCTAAAGTGTAGTCTGATATGTATATATATCCATTGTATAGGGTATTGTAGATTGGATTTAATGATATATGCTTTAATTCTTTTAGTGAAGATGTTTTATGAGTTTCAAAATATACCTTCACCTTAGTTGGGTATTTTTCTTCAAATTTATGCAATTTTATTTCAACTTCATCTTTTTCATAGTCATATAAAGCTATAAAAGAGTTCTTAATTTTGTATCTAACATTTATTGTACTTCCTTTAGGAATTTCCTTTTCAAAAACTACAACATTATTTTCAATATTATAGTTATTCATTGATATATCATTTATTGTAATCTCTATGGTTGTCTCATCTATACCTATATTTTGTAAGTATAAAGTTTTAAATCCTAGAGATTCAAATTTTTCTTCATTTTCAAGTGAATATTCTCCTGTTTTACTTATAAAAAATACTTGAGTATATGGTTCCTCTATTCCAATTTCATATATAATAATAGGTGAATATTGTTGTGGTATAGGAGACATTCTTATAGTTTTAGTATATGGAACCTTAAATATTATTCCATCTTGGTCTAATTCTGCTATAAAATCATTTTGAGATACATATAATGATTGTGCTTTTAATGGTTTTTTAGTTATTTTACCTTCACCATCATATAAAAGATTATATTCTTCAGAATATACATCTACTTTGGTAAATTTTATACTTTGAATATTTTCTACTTTGAAATCATTTGCTTTTGCGACTGCCTCTGCATATTCCTCAATATTTTTTATAATTGTATATTGTTGGGTATCATATGGTAGATTATATGATGTTATATTTTCATATTTAGATGAGTGTTCTGTAGGATTATAAGTGGCTTTAACTTGTATATTTCCTATCGCAGGTACAAATGTTTCTAAATTCATTCCTGTATACTCATATCTTCCAACTTTTAGATTTAAACTATATAATTTTGCTCCCTCTTTCAAAACAATTTTAAATCTCACAAATCTCTTAGTTTCAATCTTTGTATTATTTTCTACTTGAATCCATTTATCTGAGTTTAGTTTTCCTTCTAGATTAATCAACACATTATCATCCTGTATATAAAATTCTACTTTTCCATCAAACTTCATTGCTGGCATTATATATCTTAAATCTGCTGATTCTTCTACTGTATCTCCTAAATCAATTATATTAGTTATAGATACTGAAATAGAATTATCTGATAATGGCATCAATACTTCTTCTCTATAATAAAAATTGAAACTCAAGAAAGAGTCAATAAAATTTCTCCAATCAGATTCACATTCATAAATTAATTCTCGATGTTGTAGTTTAGGCATTTTAGACGGTTTGAGTACAAATCTTAATTTAAATACTTTGCATAGTATTAAATTTTGAGGAATGGGTTGTCCATAAATCAATTTAACTGGTTGCATCCATTCTCCATAAATATCGTTATGCCCTACATAATATACATCTACAGTACTGAATAGACTAGATTTTTGTATCCATGATATTTCTTGAATAGATGTAGGTTTTTTGTTGAATACAAATGGTGTTGTTTCATAAATATATTCATCAAGAAAGTCATAATAATAATCGTTATAACATTTTGTTGGTTTTGGCCACAGCATATTATCTTTGTAGAAAAATTTTGAACTGTCAAGTAATAAGTCTTTTTTATTAGTTTTTCTAATATCGTATCTTTCAAATTTTCCTTCTGACTCTGATACATTCAATGTAACTTTTATTAATACTCTAAATTTATTAAAAGCATCCTGTAATACTTTTTCTTGACCATTCATATTGCATTTATTATATAAATAATACTCATCTTGATTATAATAATAATATCCATTATGTATACTTGGACACCAACGTGCTAAAGCATTTTGTAATGTCCTTAAAGACACAATTATAATATCATCAATATGCCCATATCTTATAGTAAGCACTTTGGGATAATCTAAAATCACCACATCACTTATACTAGCTTCCACTACAAGCTCAAACCTCTTATACTCAGTTGAATTTAAATTAAATTCGGTAAGACCATATATATAAGTGTGTTTTCTATTATCATCAATTATGAATTCCCCTCTATCAACTTGGCCTAAAAACTCCTTATATTCAGTTGAATCTGCAATTATAGAATCTGAATAAAATTTTATTTTATCTCCATTGATTAGAGTATAATTATCTTCGTCTACTTGATTTTCAAATTCATATAAAACATAAGCTTCTTCTGGGCTAAATTTTTCTATGATACAATAATATTTTCTATCATAAACATCAATAGAAGCTTCAAAGGGTGGAGCTGTATCCATCATATCTTTTTTACCATTTTCTGATACCTGAAAATCTCCATTTATAACTCCAACAAGCGAATCATATTCTAATGGTGGAAATATCTCTATATACTCTTTTTGTCTTGTAACTTCTATCGCTTTTATACACACCTTATGGTCAAAATAACCATATTCACTAAATTCAACCCTATTATCAGTTTCATTATCTTCTAAAAAATCCCTATATCCATGCGTATATGAATATATTCTTACTGGTCCTTTTATATCATAAACTTCTATATCAAATTTATATCGCTTTGAATAATCCTTATTTTTTAATTCTGGCATCAAACTATATAAATAAATATCTGCTACTTGAGTATATTCATCAAATATATAATCTAAAGTTAGTTCAGATGTGTAAGTTGGTCCAAATGGTTCTCCTTCAATTTTTTCCCCAATTGAAGATACTTCTCTTGCGCTTACTTTCACTCTTACTTTAGAATCATAAGTTATATAATTAGTTTTTGCTTCCATCTTATATCTATAATAAAATTTTATAGTGTTGTATTTCACTTTGTTACTTGCTCTTATTCCATATATTTTATTTAACAGTTTAAATGTCTTTTTATATGTAGTATCTTCTGATTTATATAACTTACAATCATTATAATCTCCTATTCCAGATTGAAAAGCTTTCATTCTACTTGCTATATTAGTATTTATATGTGGAACCATTTCCACTCTTTCTGGCAATTCAAATTTAGTATGATTTGGTATTTCATTTTCTTTCATAATTGTACTCTTTTCTTCTTCCATCTTTTCACCTCCAGTCTACTTTTTATAATATCCATATTTTGAAAAACCTTTTATACTTGAGTCAAGAAATGTTGGTAAAAACGAAAAACTATTGTCATAATCTTCATCTTCTCTTACCCATATATCTTCATCATACTTAAAATCATTCCAAAAAATTGAAGTATCTTCTTTTATCTTTGTTACATAATCAATTAATAACTTGGTTGGGGTTGCATCTGAATTATATAATTCTATACTTAATTTTTTATTATTTATATCTACTAATTCATACATTTCAAGACTCTTTATAAAAGAAACAACTGATGATTGATTTTTTTTATCAGGATTTCCTTTTAATAGAATTTCTCCTGTAGAAGTGATGTAAACATCATCTAAAGTTATTAAATTGTTATCTACTAATATAGTATTTACCAAAACCATCTTTTCAGATATAACAAAATCTTTACTCATATCTTTCCATTCTTTTACTTCTCTAATTCCAAGCTCTCTTGAAATTCCATTGGCAAGACCTCGTTTTGTGGAATTAGCTGGATTTTTAAAAACATCAAGAATTCTAAGCTTATATTCATGGTTCTTTTCTCCTTTAAGCCTAGAACATCCTACTAAAAAACCAAACTCATCAAAAAAATTCCATACATGATGTAAATTTAACTCAAATAAAAATTCTTTATTATTGCACTTTACTTTTATTTTCCCAAAAGGCAAATCTTCTTCTTTATCATATGATTCTCTAACATAAATTACTTTTTTCTTTTTATCAATAAAATAATAATCTGGCTGACTTATGTTGTTTTCTAAATTTTTTTCATTTTTCTTTATTCCAAAAAAAGTATACAAATCCCAACTTCTTTCAAGTATAAGTTGATTTGTATACACCATAGAAATATTATTTACATTAAAGTTGCTTGGTAATAAAACTTTATATACCAAATCGACAAAATCCTCATCTGCTGACTCAATATAGATTTGCTTTGAAGCATAAAGCAATATTTCTTCTATTTCATCTAACTCCATGCCAAAGATATTTAAAAACTCAATCCCAATAGATTTGTTAGGGTTTTTCTTCATTTCAAACCAAAAGGGAAGCATTGATCTTATTTTTTCTGTATATCTTGCAAAATCACTTTCTTTCATTTAGATAATCACTCCTCTAAACTTAAGCCCTACTAAATCTCCATTTAAATTATTTAATGTTTTATTTGCATCAAACATAATATCATTCATTACAAATAGAAGTGTGTCAAATACTGTTATAGACTTATTGTATATATCTGTATAAAAAGCAGATACACAAATTTCTTGAATCCTAGCAACTATTTCCTGTTGCCTATCTGAATTCCAATGATTATACTTATCCATTACTATATCAAGTACATTTACTTCTTCTTGTGAATAGCAATTGCTATCTTTATAAAAACTTTTCAAATCAGCAATAATATTATTTAATGTATAAACACTCTCTGTATATAATTCATCTGTATCCACAATCTTTCCAGAATCCACTTTTTTACATAGTTTTAAAGCATGAATTTTAAATATATTCATATGATTAATTAATATTTCTCTAAAAACAGCCTCTTTTCCCTTATTTTCAAGTGTAAAATGTATTTTTATAATATTTTTATTTAGCTCTATTTTTTTAAATATTGGATGCGAATACAACATTAACTGATTATTTTTGGCTCTATACTGTTCTTTATTCTTTATCTTATATTTTTTTCTACCTAAGTAAGCTCCAACTACAGTGATAATTGCAGTTATAATTGCTACAAAACTCTTTATTAATTCCAAATATACGTTTTCAGTCATTATGTCCCCTATATAATTACTACAGAATCCTCATCTGGAGAAACAATAAATTTCTCATCCCATCTGCAATCATGATTAATTAACAAACAATTTTTATTGTTTATCTTAATACTGTTACAAGAATAAGTTAGTATAGAATCACTAACTTGCATTATTCTTTGAGTCAGTTCATTTATAAATAGTGATTCTCCTATATTTATTGAATTTATATAGCTTATAATTTTTTCTCTTACAGACACTCTTATAGACTGTTTCTCTATTTCATCCACATATGAAGAAAAAACTAAATCTATATTTAACTTTAGATATTTAAAATTAGGTAACTTTACTACAACCTTTTCTCCAAATGATGTTATATCTAATAATGCTTTTTTTACACTTGAAAGCAAATCTTCATCATCTATATTTTCAGCTATTGGCACAATAGTCATACTGCCTGGACCATGAGAGTATCTTTTTAATATTACATCTTTTACACCTTCTATACTTAAAACGGCTAATCTTATTGAAGTTTCATTTGCCTTAGCCAAAGTTAATGTTTGATGAGTAATTCTTTTTCGGTAATCTTCATCTGATTCTTCAAATAATCTTTTGCATCCCACTAATAAACCTATAGCGTTTAAAAATTTGCCTGTAGCTGTAGTTACAAAAGCTTGAAGATGGCTCATTGTAAGTACATCATAAAATTCTGATATATTTTTATTTATTATGTCAGAAAAAAGTTTAGCTATAGAACCAGGGCTTGTGTCAAACCCAATTTTATTTAACTCAACTTCTGTTTCTTTAACCAGAGATTCAAAATTTTTATTGTGTATTAATATCATACTTGATTTTCACCCCACTAACTATGTCAATTTCCATGTTAATAACAATCGGATTGTTATTTCTTCTTTCTTTTATGAAAATTAATAATTCTATCTTATTTCTGTGTATTTTAGGTATAAAAAACAAATTATTTTCTCCAACCAGCCTGTCATAAAATAATGCATTTTCAATAGATGCTATAATTGAATCTAGCGTATCTTTATTATTTAGTTTTCCTAAAAATTTTTCTATATCTGAACCTATATAGTCCACATTAAACCAATCTTTTGTTACAGATTTTATTCTACAAATACATTTTTGTCTAAGTAAATCATCTGAATTTAAATATAGCAAATTATTGGAATTATTATCATATATAAGTTCTCCACTATCTGTTATGCAAAAATCAAACATTTTTATCTACTCCATTTATTTCTATCTTTTTTGTATCAATAACTATCTCACTTCCAGATAAAATAATTTTATCTTCAGCACATATATTTATATTATTTGAGATTATTGACCAGTTTTCTGATTTAGTAGAAAAATCTCCAAAAACTTCTATAGTTTTATTTTCAGCATTTATCCTTAATCCAACATTAGTTGCTATAAATATGTCTATACTGCTATCATCTCTTAATTTTACAATTGAAGATTTCTTAGGATGATATATACCAACTTCATTACCTGCAAAACTTCCTTTTCCTTCTATTTTTTCTAAAACACTATCAATAGGATTTTTATCCATAAAATCTTTATATTTTGATTTATCTTTATTATCATAATCTAACCAAGTCTCACTCATTTTCTTGGTTATTTCTCTTGAGTCTCTCTTTATATTTGATAACAGACATCCATCTCTAATGTGAGTTTTTCTTTTTCTTGATAGATATTGGTGAGACTCATTTGCTATTCCTGTTATCTTAGGCTGAAATACAGAGCCATTATTAAATTGTATATAGACTTTATCATCTTTTTCTAATGGTAATAGATGAACTCCTTCCCCTATATTTTGAAAAGGTACGTTTGAAAAAACTGCACTATTACCTTTTACATTCTCTACATATATATCTGCTGTATTTTTATGCCTATTAAAATCTATGACTTTTCCTATAGAAGTTGTAAATATTGTATTTGAATATGGATCTATGATGTTATCTATTAATTTATCTTTGAGCTTCACATAATCCCCCCTACTTTAGATTAAACTTCATATATGAATTAGACTTTATATAATGGATATGTAATTATAGTGTTTTTATAATTAAACATTTCATATTGTGTAGTAAGCATATTATTTAGATTTTCATAATTATATAATCTTGTCCATTTAAATTTATCAGTTGTATCGTTTAGATTTGCTAATCTTTCATTATTTAATATATTTGATACATAAAATAATACTTTATTACATGATTTTAGTACATTACTCATACCGCTATATTTTAACGAATTTGTAGTTAACAAACCTGGAGTAATTGATGTTGTAAATCCAGTTTTCATATTTAGTGAATGTGTTACTTTCTTTGCTAAACATACACCTACCATTCCTCCAAACAAATCATTAATTGCTATTAAATCATATACATTTATTTGCGGTTTTCCTGTAATAATCAACTCGCCATCGTAAGCTTCTTTCCATGAGTTTTGAATTTCTGATATACAATTTCTTATGGCCATATGTCTATTATTTGCATATAATTCTCTGTATTTTAAAGTTTTATCCTCTAAGTTAGAAAATACATTAAAATTTTGTATTCTTGAATTGTCTAATACTTTAAGCTTTTGATTTGACCATTTTATATTGCTATCACTTATTATAAAAGGTGTAGATTCTAAATTACCTAATACATTATAGATTCCTCTTACATTTGTTATTAAATTATTATTATCTATAATTATATTATTATCTATAATTGAGTCATAAAAATCTACTATATGCATTTGTGAAAAAGCCTTAGAGTACTCATATATATCATTTTTTATATTGTTTATATTAAATTTATACATCCAAATAGGTAAACCAAAAAACAATCTATGTTCAAATAAAAATGGTCTTGGATATACTACAAATTCAGGCATAGATTTTTCACTCATTTTACATATATCCCATATCTTTTTACCTATTGGTAAAAACTCATAAATCGATTCTCCTATATAATCAATATTCTGAATATCATTGAAGTATATTCCTTTATAATTACTTAAATATATATTTTCAGATATGTCATTTTGAATTGTTCTGTAAGTTCCTATAGAGTTAGAATCGTACATACCAAAATGCTCTACACCGTATTTACTCTTAAGATTTTTTTCATTACATTCAACGTTTTGGTATTCTATTTTTAAATTTCTCTTACTTATTAAATCTAATATTATATTACTTGCATCTTTTTTTAAATCTATATTGTCATCTGAAAAATTCATTTTTTCATCTAGATATTTATCTGTAAGCTCTATACCATCTGATTTTGCTTCTATTGATATATTATCTTTTGAGATATTTATTTCAACTATAGTTCCATTAAATACAACTGGATATTTTGAAGGATTTGAACCATACCCCATACGAATATGTACTCTGGTTCCTTCTTTTAAAACTTCTTGACTGTCTAATTTATTTCTCTTTTCTACTATATCTAACTGAACCTCCCATGACTAAAGTCACAGGGTTCCTGTTTCATAGAATCTTGCATACTGAAATATGTCTTACCAATTCTCCACAGGCTATCCCCGTAGTTCCTACGGTTCTTACATAAGTTATTTA
>NZ_JAGWCW010000021.1:0-69382 GCF_020657835.1 Clostridioides sp. ZZV14-6387 | reverse complement strand
GTTATCAAAATATCTGGCTTTATGGTTTGTTTCTTGTTTTATAAATTAACCTACTGTTTAATTTTCAAAGTTCATTTTGTTCTCTTTCGAGTACAGTAATAATAATATCACCTTTCAAATAACAAGTCAATACATTTTTTTAGTTTTTTTTACAATTTTTCTATTCTTTTGCAAAGAATAATATTCTCCTGTTATATTTTCATATGAAGTTAATAATTATTTTGTTTCTACTTTATTATCTATAAGTTGCAAATTGTAACTTCTAATAACTTCTATTAATAGTTCTGCATATATGCGATTTCCTTTTTTATCTTCAGCTGTACTATACCCTGCATTTTCTAATGCTTGTGCTTGACTAATATAATCTTTTGCCTCAAACAAACCATGCTTTCTATATCTTTTGTTATCAACTAAAAACAAGCTATGGTCTCTAACAGAATCCTGTAATGAATTATATGACCTGAAATTTGCTACTATTTTCTCATTATAATGTTCTGAAGTTGAAATTTCTACTTTCTTTCCTTTCCATGCTTTGTCTGCTTTTATCCCAAATAAATTATTACTCTGCTTTGTAAGTTTAGAGTTTCCCCATCCAGATTCTAATATAGCTTGTCCTATTGTTATTGATGGCAGTATTCCATAATCAATATACTCTCTTATAGCTGAATCTTCTAGTTTTTTTATAAATTTAATTTTTTCATCACTATTATTTAATTCTTTATTTCCAAGATACGTGTATTCTAAATCCTTCATATATTTTTTTGCTCTACTTTTTTGAGAAGAGTCAAATTTTAATTCACTCAATACTTTAGTAAATTTCTTTACTTTATATACATCCTCTCCCTTATCATTTTTATCTTCTATTATAAACTTTTTCCCTATATTTAATGTGTCTTTCTTTTTTATGTTACTTAAATCTTCATCATGTATTACCATATCTATAGCAAGCAATTCCTTCCAACTTAATTGGACTTTACTATCACCTGCTTCATCAGCTACATCCATATAGTATTCAATTTTAGTACTTTCTATATCTCTTATTTTATATAATTCCTCAAAATACTTCGTTATATTAAAAACAGCAATTATACTTGCTATTATGCATACGGTAATAAAAATTTTTTTTAATAGAAGCTTTATTCTCCTTACACTTTTATTTCTACCTAAGTTTTTTATGGTTTTTCTAGCCATATTACTCCCCCTTAAAAATGGTATTACTTATGTTATCACAGATTTTATATCAAGTGGACAATAATTTTAATTCTTCCCACTATAAATTTAAAATTAAATAAACAAAAACTAATTTAGATATTTACAATTTAATTTCTTCATTATTATGTCCACTATATATTTACTTGCTTTTCCATCCCCATATGGATTAGATGCTTTACTCATCTGATTATAACTCTTTTTATTTATTAATAAACTACTCACTGAATTATATATTCTATCTTCATCAGTACCTACTAATTTAAGTGTCTTAGCTTGAATCCCTTCAGTTCTTTCTGTTTTATCACGTAACACAAGGACTGGTTTACCTAACGATGGAGCTTCTTCCTGTATTCCTCCACTATCAGTCATTATCATGTATGATTTATTTAAAAAATTATGAAAATCAACCACTTCTAAAGGTTCTATAATATGAATTCTTTTATGAGATTTTCCAAATACTTTATCCGCTATATTACGTATCTCAGGATTTAAATGTATAGGATATACTATTTGTACATCTTCAAAGTCATCTACTATTCGTTTTACAGCTTTGAATATATTTTTCATAGGATTTCCCAAGTTTTCTCTTCTATGAGAAGTCAATAAAATCATCCTGTCATTACCAATCTTATCAATTATAGGATGATTATAGTCTTCTTTTATTGTCATACGCAAAGCATCAATTGCAGTATTACCAGTTACAAATATACTATTTTTAGGCTTTCCTTCATAAATCAAGTTTTTTCTAGCCAAATTAGTAGGGGCAAAGTGTATATCAGCAATAACACTTGTAAGTTGTCTATTTAATTCCTCTGGAAATGGAGAATATTTATCATAAGTTCTAAGTCCAGCTTCTATGTGACCAACAAAGATTTTATTATAGAATGCAGTCAAACTAGTGGCTAGAGTTGTTGTCGTATCTCCATGAACTAATATTATATTTGGATTTTCCTTATTTATAATTAATGGAAGTTCCTTTAAAATTTTGCATGTTATATCATTTAAGCTTTGCCCTTTCTTCATTATATCCAAATCATAGTCTACATTTATGTTGAATGTTTCTATAACTTGGTCAAGCATTTCTCTATGTTGAGCTGTAACACATACAATACTTTTTATATGTTCTCTATCTTCAAGTTCCTTTATTAAAGGAGCCACTTTAATAGCCTCAGGTCTAGTTCCAAATACAGTCATAACCTTGATGTCATTCATTTGTATCTCTCCTAATCATACATTTAATTTATACAAATACTAATATTTACATAACAAAACTATTCATACCAAGACTTAATAACCTTTATACTTTCCTTTGATGGGTAAAAAAATTTTTCTTCATCTATTTTACCTACACAAAATATAGAAAAACCATTTATCCAGTCCTCATTTTCAAAAACTTTTTTATATGCCTCAAAGCATCTTGCTTGCTCTTCATCATTTATAACCTCTGAAGGAATATGATTCCAAGGTTGAGAACTTGCATTTTCTCTATTTGAAAAACCTAGTTCTCCAAAAAATATTGGTTTTCCATGAACTTTATAAAGATTATATATTTCTTCTTTTATATTCTGTCTTCTATTATTTACAGTAGATGAATGTAATGCAGAAACTAGTTCATCCACTGTATTAATAGGTTTATTACTTAATTCAAAATACGCTGCTATAGATATAAAATCTAACTTATCAAAAAAATTATTATTTAGTTTTTGTTCATAGGATAGCTTACTATTTAAGTCATCTTTTTTTGTATACCACCAATTAGTCCTGTATGTTACAAGCCCATCAAATTTTGATTGTACAAAATCTATTATTTCACTCCAATTTTTCTGATATTCTTCTAAATGTACCAAATTAGAACCTATATTTAAAACATTTACATCTAAAGGATTTGCTACATCTATTATAAGTTCATTTAATATAGTATTTTGCCATGTATAAAAAAATCGCTCTTTATTTCTAGGATTCCAGTCGGTCTCATATAATTCACCATTTTCTATCCACGGATACGCTTCTAATATTGTTGAAATACCTTTTTTGTTTAGTTTTTTTATTAGTTTAATTGCTTTTTCTTTACTACTATTATCTATTGTCATAATATCAGAATTAATTTCATCTACATTTATAATTATAGGTACATTTACTGTATTCAATCCTAGTTTATCTATATCCTTCATAACTTGTTTTATTTCATAGTCTACAGATAAATTGGCTGATTTAATCTTGCCATCATATTGATTATTTATTGAACTTTTATCTCTTAACTCTGTACCTATAAAGTAGATTATAAATATAAAAATTAAAACCATTACTGAGATTAAAATATTTCTTTTTAATTTAAATTTATTTATATATTTATTCAAATTATATACCTCTTTTAAAATAATAGATTTATCATATTATCTTCTTTTATACTTTTTTATATATAACATTGACAATACTGCCACTACAATTATAGTAATAAAAGAAATTATTAAAAATGCTTTAGTTGTCTTACTAATACTAATGTCATTATTTGAAACTTTTACTTCTTTATTTACTTTTAAATTATAAGATAAATCTTCTACTTCTCCATATTCATCAATTGTTATTGTATCTCCTTTTAAATCATTAACTTTACTTTTGTTTAATAAATAATCCATTCCTAAATATAAGTTTTTTTCATTTATCGAACTAATTACCAGGATATTTTTTTGATTATTATAAGGTGATTTTATCAATTGAATTGCAGAAATATCTTTTCCATAACCATCAATAAAACTTATCTTATCATTTGATAAAAATGTGGAGTAGCTTTTGTTAAACTTTATATTTAAATTATCATTTAACATCTGTATAATGGAATTATTAAGTGGCACCCCAAAAACTATAATATTGGTATCTTTATATTTGTCATTAAATTCTTTTCCTCTAATTACATTTATGTTTCCTTTATAGGAATTTATACTTGCACCTAAATTAACTCCTAATCTAGACATCCAAGTCATAGCTTGTGAACCTGAATAATCTGGCATTATTACAGTTAAATCATTAAATTCATCATCTTTAACAAATGGATATGGATAACTTTCAAAAGACAAGGATTCCTTATCTTTTGTAGATAACTCCAAATAAGAACTATTTAATACGTATGCCCAAGGATTATTACTTTCCCTTGTAATACAATTCTGATTTTTTATACTCAAATTAAATGCCAACTTAACTTGATAGTAGTCTTTATTATCTATATCTTTGGGTATTTTTAATTCTAGTTTATCGTTATTAGAATGTGACCTATCCAATTTTTTACTTCCCACAACAACATCATTTATGGATACTGTAACCAAAGATTTTTCAAAATCCAAATTATCAGAATATCTTAAATTTAAAACAATCTTTGAACCATAATCTAATATCTTACCCTTTGGTATTTTGACATCGAACAAAGCTTGTTGATTAAATGCACCTTCTAACAAAAAATCTGAATAACCTAAGTCCTTTAGTGTCAAATGACTTAAATTTAGCTCTTGTTGCTCATTAGTTTTTACATTAGTGTTTTTGTTTACAATTACTGATGATGATAGCACTTGATTAGAGAGTTTATTTTCTACCAATAAATTTGATGCCTTTATTAAGTCCTCTTCATTACTGCCAATTATCACCATCATCTTCTTATTCTTATTATAAGGGGAATCTACTTGTTTAATTATACAATTTGAAGATAATAGGGTTTGTTCCTTTGTGCTTAAAATATTCAAAATTTCTTCTGCTGTATTTTCAGGTTTACCAACATATATAATATTATCTTCAGACCAATTTTTCATTTCTGAATATAGTTTAACATTAAGTTTTAAGTTATCATTTTTTGTTGTTTTTCCAAATTCTGAAGCTAGATTGAACACAGCTGTAGATTCTCCCCTAGTCATATTGTCTGGGACTACCATAGTTGTGTCCAAATTAAGCTTATCTTCAACTTCTGAATATGGATATGGATATTCACTTATTGAATTTCCCATATTTTTCTGCGTATATCTAATTGAAGTATATGATTCTTTATGAATAACCATCCAATTTCCAGTATTGGAATCATCCTGACAAATTTTATCAGATATTGTTTTATATGATTTTATTTTTATTTCATTATAACCTTGGATTATATAGTCTTTTGGTACTAGTACCTCTAGTGTATTTTTATAATCAGTCTTAGCATTTAATTTAATGGATTTTATTGGTACATTATTTATTAAAACGGTTAGGCTAGAAACATCTCCATTTAATATTTGACTCTTACTAAAATTAAGGTGTAATAAGACTTCCTCAATATCCCAATTTTTATTTACCTCAAAAAAGGTACTATTACTTCCTATAACTCCATCTATAGTGATGTCTCTTTCAAACTTATAGTTTTTAACTTTAGTCTCATCAGCCTTTACTTCATTTACAAGCAATATATTTGAAAAAAACAATACTAAAGATATAATTGATATAACAAATTTTTTCATGCTAGTTCCTCCTGTACATGAATCAAAATCTTTCTGTCTTATACCATTTAACTTCTCTTTTAAAAATTACATCTTTTAAATACTCTATCATTCCCTTTATAGCTACAAACAGCCATAGTTGAGAGTATGTAAAATACATTATTGCAACTATGAATATATTTTCTAGTGTCGCTTCACCTTTTTCTATGCTTAGGCTTATACTTACCTCTATGATAAATAGAAGATATGATAGTATCCATATTATAAAAAAGTTAATTGGAATTGAAATCTCTATTAGTTTAGATATACTTAAAATAAATAAAATATCCGATATAATGACAGATGTTAAGAACAAAAAATATACAGAAAAAAAGTAGGCTATATCAAATACAATTTTATTTTTTCCCTGTTTAAATATATTTCTTATATATTTCATTAAGACATATATATTACCTTTTGCCCATCTGGTACGTTGCTTTATCCATACCTTAACAGTTTCTGGTTCTTGTTCCCACGTTATAGACTGTGGTACAAGTTTTATCTTATATCCCAATTTATATATTCTAAAGCTAATTTCTGTATCTTCTGCAATTGCTTTACTATCCCACCCTCCAATCTCTTCTATGATACTTTTTCTCAATATAAAGTTAGTTCCTGGTATTGTACATAGATTAAATAATTCCCATCTACCAGCTTGTGACATCCATTGAAAACTTAGCGTTTCTATATTTATGAATTTGGTTAATAGATTTTTATTTTTATTTCGAGTCCTGAATTTTCCAATAACAGCTCCTAATTCATCATCCATTACTATTGTTTGTATTAAATATCTAAGTGCATTTCTATCTGGTGTGTTATCTGCATCATAAACTGCTATAAACTCTCCTTTAGAAATGGTATATCCAATATTCAATGCATTTGATTTTCCTTTTCCTCCAGTTAAATTGTCTGTATTTATTATGGTAAAATTATAATTATTATACTTATTTTTTATATCTTCTAAAATATCTTTACTATTATCAGATGAGTTATCATTTATAACAATGAGTTCCATTTTATCTTTAGGATAATTAAGTAGTAATAAGGATTCCACAGTTTTGCCTATTACCTTAGCTTCATTGTGAGCAGGCACAAGTATTGATACCATAGGATATTCATCAATTTTTTTTACTTCTTTATTAAAATTTTTAAAGTAAAATATATAACCACCCATAGCCAAAATAATATTTATAAGCAATAAAGACCATATACTAAATAAGCTAAATATAAATAAACACTCTGATATATTTAAATCTCTCATAAATTTCTCCTAAAATTTTTTTAAACATATATTCTAATATAAAATCATTTATTTTAAAAATTTCTTTTTATCTATTTTCTTAAAATATATAAATATAATCACAAATATTAAAACACTTACAGATACTATTAATATTAAAATTTTACTAATACTAGATATAGACTTAAATCTAGTGTCATCTTCAGTATTTTCTTCTAAATTCCTATCATAAGTTACTTTAATTTCATCTCCAACATTTCTTATTTGTATTTCATCAATTCTTACCCAATTATCAAAATCTCTTAAGTTCATAAATTTTATATTTTGTTTTTCTAGATATTCTATTGTGTATTTTAAATACTCTGTATCCAAATATGAATGAAAAAAGAATCCTCCACTAAACCCTCTAACAATAGATACTTTATCTAGTTTTTCTTTGATATCTTGAAAAGTAAAATTATCTTCTGGGTCTATATATCCTAAATTTTCAGGTATAAATATATTAAATTCTTCTGTATCCCTAATAACATAAGGATACGTATTAGTACTAAATTTTTTATCATTATTTTGATGTTGACCTACATAAGTAGAAAAATACTTTTTTAACTCTTTGTATCCCTCAGATTCTATCGCATAATGTGGTGCTTCAAACGCAAGGGGATAAATTCCATTTTCTATACATATTCTAAGGCCACTCAACACTCTATTTTTTACAAACACTTCCATGTCTTCATTTAAAGGTGCATCCTTTTCTCCATCCCAAAATTCATACCCTTCTCCAGTAACTTCTTCTTTTTTGTATTGATGAGTATATCCATGTAATATCACTGTGCCGCCCTTATCTTGCATATATTTTACTGCTTTTACAACCTCAGGACTTTCTGATAAAGTAATTATTTTATGATTTTTAGGGTTTACATAAGCTGGTATTAATGCAATTGCAAATGGTATATCCTTACTACTTAAATAATCAGCTATATCTACAAGGTTTTTGGGGTCTCTAAAAGCATGTACATCTTCTATTCTTACAAATATACTTCCCTTATCAAACTTTTTAATATTAAAAATATCGTTCAGTGAATCACAAAATATATAAAATAAAACACCATCTAAATCCAATTTTGATACATAAAAAAGATTTTTATCATTTATTATATATGGATACTTATTTAATGTATCATCAATACTCCCTATTACTTTATTACTTACTTCTTTTGATTTCACAAGATTAAACAAATAGTGTTCATCCAAATTGTATGATTTGCCCTTATAATTTACACTAACTATGTTATTTGTTTTTCCCAAATACTCTAAATTATACTTTTTGTATTCTAAAAGATTTTCTATCCCATGCCCTAACCAACATATATTACCTTTATATGAATCTAATGCACTAAGTAAATATTTAGTTTTTTTGTCATTATCATATGAATTTTCATTAATTCCTATAATAAATACATGACTATAATAGTTTTTATTTATTTCATCATCATAATCACTTAATTTTAATAAATCAATATCTGAACTAAATCGACCCAATAGTGTCCTCATAATTTTTAAAATATCTCTATTATAAGCTGTTTCCTTCTTAGAATCATATATGACTAAAACCTTATTTCTATTAGATGTAATTTCTGTTGCATGTGAAGACAGATTAAAGTTTGATATTATTAATACTATGAATAATATAATTACTACTTTTAATAAATTTTTATTGAACGTTTTAAACATCGTATTGTAATTCCTCTTCAACTATATTCTTAAAATTTATACTATCTCCAAAGCTATCTTTATACTCTAAAAATGCAATTTTTACATCTATATTTACATATTGTCCTTTATTGTTTAAGTCTAAATTTAGTTCTCTTATCTTTTTATTTATTCTGTCTTTAACAACTTTTGAACCTTCTAAGGATGTACTTGGCATTAATATACCTATCATGTCTTTCTGTAAACTATAAATTATATCCTCATTTCTTGTACATTCTATAATACTTGAACTGATATGTTTTACTATTTTATTAGTCTTATTTTCACCAAATATCGTCTGTAGATTTCCGTAATACGGCAATTTTACTATCATAAGAGAAAAATTAGTATTATGTCTAATAGATTTACTTATCTCCATATTTACATCATTATAAAAAATCTTTAGATTTCTAAGTCCAGTTTCACTATCAATAGTCACTAACTCTTTATACTGTTCAGATAACTTTGTGTTTATATGTTGTAATTCATTTATATTTTTATTTAAATTTCCCATTATAATTGAAGAGATTGGTATTGCTATTATCCACATATATGATAAAAACTCAACATCTATATTGTGAGTAATACTGTTATATAAGATATAGGATGTATACATAAATATAATTATTGAACTTGTTATCAATCCTACTACTGAGTTTGATAAATAAGTTAACATTATTATGAAAAAAATTACTGCAAGCATTATAAATACATTCAATTTGTTTTCTGTTCTAATAGATAATATTACTATTCCAACAATTAAAAACATAAAAACTAGCAAACTCAATATTAATAAATCTATTTTTTTATTTACCCTATTCATTTTTATAAATTTACACCTCCAATTATTCTATTAAGTTGCCCATTTTTTCTAATTATTATTAAAGTCATTATACAAATAAACTTTTTACCTATTAATAATGTTAATTAAGTTGTATATCAATATAATTTAATAAAAAAACAAGCAAATACTCGACATTAAAGTCATGAATTTGCTTGCTTTTGTGATTATTATTATAAAAGATTCAAAACATGTATATAGTATTGGCAAAAAATAAAACTGTTCAATAATTAGAAAATTAATTTCTAAATAAGAACAGTTTTATTAAGTAAATATAATTAAATCAACAAAACTCTACTTTGATTTTAATTCTATCCAAGCCTTGTCATATAATTTTATATTTTCACCAATATCCTCAAAAGTTTCACATTTATTAAGTACTTCTTTAGATGGATATGCAACAGGATTATTAGTTATTTCTGGGTCTAATAATTTTAGAGCTCCTGTATTAGGTGTTGAATATCCGATATACTCAGCATTTATTTTTGCATTTTCTGGGTCTAGTAAAAAGTTTATAAATAACTCAGCTTCTTTTTTATTTTGTGCTGTTGTAGGTACACACATAGCATCTACCCATTTATTAGTACCTTCTTTAGGTATTGCATAATCAAGGTCAGGATTTTGGTCCATCAATGTAACTGCATCTCCAGAATACAACATACCCATTGCTACTTCTCCACCAAGCAATCTATCCTTACCTTCATCATTTACATAGGCCAATACTAAATCCTTTTGTTTCATTAAAAGATTTTTCGCTTCATTTATTTCTTTTGGATTTACACTATTCATACTGTATCCTAATTTTTTAAGAGTTATACCTATAGTGTCTCTAACAGAGTCAAACATCATTATATTTCCCTTATACTTTGGATTCCAAAGTATATTCCAACTATCTATAGGGTCTTTAACTTCTTTTTTATTGTACAATATCCCAAGAGTTCCCCACATGTATGCAACACTATATTCATTAGTTTCATCATATATAGGATTTAAAAAACTCTTATCTAAATACTTCATATTAGGTATGTTTTTAAAATCCAGTTTTTCCAAAAGACCTTCATTTTTCATTTTTTCTACCATATAATCTGAAGGAAAGACTAAATCGTAGTGTGTACTGCCACTCTTTACTTTTTGATACATCATTTCGTTAGTATCATAAGTTGAATATTGAACATCTATTCCAGTTTCTTCTTCAAACTTATCTATAAGAGATTCATCTATATAATCTCCAACATTATATACGTTTAAAACTTTTGTAGAATCAGTTGCTTTATTACATCCTGTAAATAAAGTAACTGTCATAATACCTATAGATACAAGGGATATTACTTTTTTAAACTTAATCATTATTTAGTCCCCCTTACTATAGATTCTTTTTTATTAGCTAATAAAAGTAATCCTAAAACGACTGCAAACATTATTGTCGATAATGCATTTATTTCAGGTTTTATACCTCTTCTAGCCATTCCATAGATTTCTATAGAAAGATTGCTTACACCATTTCCAGCATTAAAGAAACTTATTATAAAGTCATCTATTGACATAGTAAATGCAATTAAAAATCCAGAAACTATACCTGGCTTTATTTGTGGTAAAATTACCTTTCTAAGAGCATATATAGGTGTCGCCCCTAAGTCCATAGCTGCATCTTCTATATTATCAGGTAATTGCTTCATTTTTGGTAAAACTGAAAGTATAACATATGGCAAACAAAACATTATATGTGCCAATAGCATTGTTGTAAATCCAAATTCCATTTTTACAAACACAAACAGACTCATAAGGGCTACTGCTGTAACTATCTCTGTATTTAAAATAGGAAGATAGTTTACATTTAGTATTAATTTTTTGCTCTTACCTCTCATCTTATGTATTCCTATGGCACTTATAGTTCCTACTATTGTAGATATTACAGATGCTAATATAGCTATTACAATAGTATAATATAAAGCACTCATTATACTCTCATTTTGAAGTAATTGACCATACCACTTCCATGTAAATCCATTCCATCTTGCCATCGATTTTGAATCATTGAAAGAAAATAGTACTAAAGCAAATATGGGTGCATATAAAAATAAGAATACTAATGCTAAATATATATTAGAAGTTATTTTCTTTAATTTTAAAATAGTAACCCACCGCCTTCTTTGTCAGACTCATCTCCAAATTTTGACATTATAGACATCGATATTAATATTACTATCATCATAAATATCGATATTGCTGAGCCAAAGTTCCAATCTCCAACAACTGTAAATTGTTGTTCAATCAAATCTCCAACTAGCATTATTTTACCTCCACCTAACAGTCTTGAAATTGCAAAGGTAGTAACTGCTGGCATAAATACCATAGTTATTCCAGACATTACACCTGGTAAACTCAAAGGAAATATAATTTTTCTAAATACTGTCATATTATTTGCACCTAAGTCATGAGCAGCATTTATCAAATCATTATCCATCTTTGATAGTGCAGTGTATATTGGAAGAACCATAAATGGTAAAAAGTTATATACCATACCTAAAAGTATAGCAAAATTAGTATACAAAATTGCTAATGGCTGTATTCCAAACCAGCCTAAAAATGTATTTAAAAGTCCATTTTTTCCTAATATAGCAACCCATGCATAAGTTCTTAAAAGAAAATTCATCCACATAGGAAGAATAAATAATAATATTAATGAACCTCTTCTACTCACATGAGCTTTTGAAATTATATATGCCACTGGATAACCAACTACAAGGCATATTAATGTCGCTCCTCCTGCTAAAAGAATAGAACGAGCAAATACTTTAATATATATAGGGTCAATTACTTCTTTATAATTTTCAAGTGTAAATGCATAACCTCCACCTGACTCTTTTGTAAAACTGAAAAATACTACTAGTATTAAAGGAATTATTACAAATATCGCACTCCAAACTACATATGGATATGCTAAGAAAGATTTTCTCTTCATCTTAGTTACTCTCTTTTCTCATTATATGAATGTCTTCTGGATATATGTCCATGCCTAGTTCTGTTCCAACCTCAGCATTTTTAGTATTGTGAAGTATCCACAATCTTCCATTCTCATTTAATTCTATCTCATAATGCACTCCTTTAAACACAGTAGATGTAACTTTCCCCTTTAACATTCCTTCTTCTGGCTTTACCATTTTTATATCTTCTGGTCTTATTACCACTTCTATATTTTCGTTTTTTTCAAATCCTTTATCAACACATTCAAAATCCCTATTACAGAAATTAACTTTATAATCTTCTATCATAATTCCATCAAATATGTTACTTTCACCTATAAACTTAGCTACAAATGAGTTTTTAGGTTCATTATATATGTCTTGTGGTGTTCCCATTTGTTGTATCTTACCCTTATACATTACGACAATAGTGTCTGACATAGTAAGAGCCTCTTCCTGGTCATGAGTTACAAACACAAATGTTATTCCTAATTTTTTTTGAATTCTTTTTAATTCTATTTGCATTTCTTGTCTAAGCTTTAAATCAAGTGCTCCAAGTGGCTCATCTAGTAACAATACTTTTGGTTCATTAACTAGAGCTCTTGCTATTGCAATTCTCTGTTGTTGTCCTCCACTTAATGAGTCAACTTGTCGTCTTTCAAAACCTTCTAGTGCAACAAGTTTTAAAACCTCTTTCACTTTAGCATCTATTACATCTTTTGGAGTCTTTTTAATTTTTAGTCCAAAAGCTACATTTTCATATACATCCATATGTGGAAATAAAGCATATTTTTGAAACACTGTATTTACTTGTCTTTCATATGGTGGCAAATTATTTATCTCTTTACCTTCAAATAAAACTTTACCATCATCAGCATACTCAAAACCTGCTATTATTTTTAATGTAGTAGTTTTTCCACATCCACTTGGTCCAAGTAAAGTTAAAAATTCATTTTTCTTTATATCTAAATTGAAATTATCTAAAACCGTAAGTTCTTCATAATGTTTAGATATATCTCTTAATTCTATTATATTTTCTACCAATTATTAAACACCTCTATTCTAAAATGATGGTGGCGTACTTACCCAAATCACTTTTGCTGTCGTTTTACCCTCGTTTGATATATAGTGATTTGCTCTTGGTCTAAAGTAAAAGCTTTCTCCTTTTTTTACTTTATTTTTCTTTTCGCCTATATGAACATATATCGAACCTGCTAATACATATCCAAATTCTTCGCCTTCATGTGGCTTTTCTTCTTTATATTGTCCTCCTGGATACAAAGTTATTATTATTGGCTCCATTTCATTTTTTTGTGAGTTTGGAATTAGCCACTTCAGTTTATATTTTAAATCTTCATCCTCTGTTTCAAACATATCCTCTTTTGTAAAACTAATTCTTTCGTCATCTATTTCATTAAAAAATTCCCTTAAATTCGTACCTAGTATTTCAAGTATATCTATAAGGGTAGCTATGGATGGTGATGTTAAGTTATTTTCTAATTGAGAAATAAATCCCTTTGACAATTCGCATCTATTAGCTAACTCTTCCTGGGTCAGTTGTTTTTCTGTTCTTAATCTTTTTATCTTTTCACCTATATCCATGTTGCACCTCCTAGTTTCTGTTTTATTTTACTAAACATTTTGTTTACTAAACATTGAGTTTAAAATTTCTAAACAACATAGGTAATTATATATAAAATTCGGATATAATACAAGAGTTTTTTTGACATTTTTTTATTTTTTTACTTAGAATAAATACAAGCATTTTAAAGGCTTTGGAAAATACACAATCAAAGGTGTTCATATTAATATTTATAAAGTTTAGTATCTCTAATTATAAATTAATTAATTCATTAAATACATAATAATACTTCTAAAACATAAAAAAGTGTTAAACAAATAAAAAATTGCTAGAAATCTATATTTTATAGTTTCCTAGCAATCCTATTAGCTTAGCCTTCTTTTAATGTTTAAAATTATATATTTAAAAATTTCTTCAAGTTACAACATTTAACCTTTGCTTAAATTTATCATTAAATTACTTAGCTATATTTTGAGCAGCCGTTTTTTTATCCCCACTCATATATAACTTAATAAACTTTATATCATCTACTATAAATCGATGCTTAATCTTACTACAATCTAATTTAAATAAACTAAATACTATCTGTGTAAAATAACCCAATCCAAATGCACTTATTATAGTTCCTATACCAACTTTTCCTCCTAAGAAAAATCCTACTATTAATGCTCCAACTTCTATAGTCCCTCTTATTAAGTTAAGTGATTTTCCAGTTTTCTTTTGAAGTGCAACCATCAGACCATCTCTAGGTCCACTTCCTAAACCACTTCCCATATAAAATACCATTCCAATAGCCAAAAGAATCAATCCTAATATCAACATAATTATTCCTACAAATAAACTATCAGCCTCTGGAATTAACTTACTATACAAAAGCAAATCCATAAAGAATCCAATTAATAGCATATTAAAAACAGTTCCCCATCCTACATTCTCACCAAGAACAACATCAGCTATAACTACTATAGAGCCTACAATTATAGAGGCAGTCCCTATAGTTATTCCTATATGATTTGAAAGACCTTGATGAAACACATCCCAAGGAGATAAACCAAGGTTACAATTTATCGTCAATACTATACCAATTGAACATATAAATAAACCCGCTACTAGCTTTAAAAATTTCCATAATACTTTTTGTAACAAAATCTACCCCTCCTAAACATAATTTAACTACTCACTTTAAATATCAAAAGCCAGCAGTTCTCTTTTAAAAAATCTTACTTTATTAATTTTATAATACACTTCTATGATACATCATTTTATGCTAAATAACTACCACTTTATTACAATTTAGTTACAATTTTTAATTATTTTTTTATTATGGATTTTCTAGTTTCAGCACTTCTCAAATTTAGTCCTATATTTTAAAATTCTTTATTATTTTATTGTTCATAAATAGAATAATAAAATAGAAACCACTTAAATATAATAGGAAATTGTATTTAAATGGTTTCTATTTTATTATGTAATACTATTAATATGCAGAATTTAGTTTTGCTTCTATTTTCTTTTGAACAAGTCCAAATATAAATAAGATAAACCAATATACAAACCCTGCAACTAAGAACGCTTCTAGATATTTATATTTACTACCACCATTATAATTTGCTGCCGCCATTATTTCTATTACCCCTATAGTAAAAGCTAATGAGGAACCTTTAATTAAATCTACAAAATGATTAGATAATGCAGGAATAGCTACTCTTATAGCCTGTGGCATGACTATTCTTCTGAATATTTGCACATTCGTAAGTCCAATGGAAGCTCCTGCTTCATATTGTCCCTTATCTACAGAAGAAATTGCTCCTCTTATAGTCTCTGACATATACGCAGACATATTTATTGATAAAGCAATTATCATTGCAGTAAATGGAGACATATCTACAAGAGCTGGAATAGCTCTTGGTAATCCAAAATACAATGCATACAACTGAACTAGCAGTGGTGTTCCTCTAAAAATTGAGGTATAAACTTTAACAATTTCATTTAATATTTTAACTTTGTTATAGCTTATTAATGCCATTATAGTTGCTATTACTAAAGATAGTACTAGTGATATTAAAGCCATTGTTATTGTTTCTTTAGATGCTATAAATATTTCTGGTAAAATGTTAAACATGAATGATACATCTAAACTCATAAAATTCACCTATCTCTCAATCGTTATATCTTCTCCAAACCATTTTTTAGAGATTTCAGTAAGAGTTCCATCTTTTCTCATAGCCGTTATTGTATCATCAACCTTAGCTTTTAAAGCCTTTGATTCTTCATCTTTTCTAAATGGATACGCATTTATTTCTTCATAAATAGGTTCTCCAACAGAGATAAAATTTGAACCAGCTTTTTTATTTCTAGCAGCTGTTGCAGAAACAGAAATTATCCTTGCGTCAGATCTGCCAAGTTCAAGACCTTCATATGAATCAGCTCCATCATTGAATACTAATTCCATTGAATTATCTTTGTTTTTTTCCTCCATTATCGCTCTTTCAGATGAATTTGCTCCAACTTCGACTTTTTTTCCTTTCAAATCTTCAAGACTTTTTATCTTGTCTTTATCTTCTGGTCTAATAGTTATCATTAGAGGATTATAAGCATATGGTACTGTAAAATCATACACTTCTTCTCTTTCTGGCGTTATACTTATTTGTTGAGCTGCTGTATCTGCCTTACCACTATCCACCATTCCAAGTAATCCACCTGTATCTCCATTATTTACTTCATACTTAATTTCAGAATCTAATCTTTTACCAATTTCATTCCATATATCAATTTCAAAACCTTGCATTTTCCCATCTTCTCTAAAATTAAAAGGATAATACTTTGCTCCTGTAGCTACTGTAATAGTCTTCTTTTCTTCTTTTTTAGGCTCTTCTTTTGTTGAACAGCCTATTGTTAATCCACAAATAACTAACCCTAATGTTAATAAACTTAATGCTCTTTTCCAATACATTAAAATCCCTCCATACTTGATGATATTTTTATTTACATGAATTTAAACTTTATTTATATACCATGATTTAGTTTTATAATTTTTCAACTTACACATCACTCTTTACTTTAATATAAATTGAATTTAAAACATTCATTTTTATGGATATTTCTACAAAATATAAGTTTATTTTCCATTTACCCCAAAACAATCGTATTATACTTTTCATACTTTGTCTAATCGTTTTTTTCTATGTACTTTTTTAATAGAATTAAATTTTACTATATCATTGTAAAATTATAGATGTGCAAAATTACAATGATTATTAATCTAACACTTATAAGAAAATACTTTTTATTAAAAACAAAGATATTAAAATAAAAAAAATACTGTTAAGTAGATATTTACTTAACAGTATCAATATTATTTGTATCTTAACCTATTTTGACTTTATAAATCTTCTTCGGTTTATCTTTGATACACCTACTAGCATAACTGACATGATTATCATTGAAGCTCCACCTAAAATTAATTTAGAGTATGTTGTTGTTTTATTCATAGAGCCGCCTCCTTTATTACCAAAACCCCCTGCTTCCTTTGGATTCCCTTGACTTCTATCTATATTCATATCTCCATTTTTACCATTCATATCACCCTTATCCATATTTCCAATTCCTGGTGGTGTTTTTCCATCCATGCCTTCAGGTGGCTCTGGCATACCACTCATCTTATCATCAGAATTTTCTGTATCTTTACTTTCACTTGAACTATTATCATCAGAAGTTTCCTTAGTTGAAGAAGATTCTCCACTCAATTGAGCTTTTATAGTTTTACTCATATTTTCTGCAACTTCTAAAACTCCTGGTATTGATTTTCCACCTTTACCCATTGCCCCTCCTGACTTTTCATTAGTATCGTCTCCACTTTTATTGTTATTTGTATTATTCTCATTTTCACTATTATCTGTAGTATTATTTTGAGCATCATTATCCGTATTAGTTTTGACTTCGCTTAATGTTAATTCAGCATTAACTTCTTTTTCATTACTTTCATTTTCAAAACTCTTATTTTCATTGTTAGAATCATTATTATTAGATTCTTTATCACCAAATCCCTTATTATCACTAGAATCTTCAATTGAAGATGTTATATTTTTTTCAAATTCTTCATAAGTATAAAATGCTGTTGGGTCTTCCTTTACATATGATGCTATCAAGTCATGTAATTTTGTTGTCATATTTTCTAGATAATCTGAATCCAAGTACTTGGTTACTATTTCTTCTAGATATTCATGGTACTTAGCTTTATATGTATCATTTTTTAATAATGCAGATATTAAAGGTCTATCTTCCAAATTACCTGTTGTAGGTTCATCAATAGCTATAGATTGACTACCTCCACCAAAACCACTAAATCCGCCAAATGACATATTAAAGTCCCATGGCAACATAGAAAATACTCCATCTTTTTCATATAAATAGTAATTATGAGCGAAACTACCTTGATAACTATCAAGATTTAATAAAGCTGTACTTATTGCTATATTTTTGAGGACAGAATCTACATCAAGATATTTTTCAATATCTTCACCTGTATCTAAAGATTTTAATAGTTTTGTAACTTTAGACCAATCAGCCGTTTTCTTGTCACTTTCAACGATTAGATTTGAGTAACTATCTGGGTCATCACCCTCATATTGTAATGAGGCCCCTTCATCTGATTTGTATAAGTCTCCAGTTACATCTCCAAAATTATTTTCAAGATAAGATTCTTTTAACCCTTCTACTGCCAAATATAATCCATGATATTCACCATTTATAGAAACTTTGGCATATGCAAATTCTGGAGTAGCTAATCCCATCTCCTCACAGACACTATAAGTTAAAAATTCTCTCATATAAGATGGGTCAGAATAACAGTTATTAAGGTTTAATTGAGTAAGACCTTCCATACTTTGACTAGTATTATATTTATCGAAATTAATCTTATAGCTATATCTATCACTATCACTATTTGCTACGGATGTAAGACTTGAATTTCCTTTAGTTCTTATACCAACGTTTCCATATGTGTCTCCATTTACAGTTACTTTTGCAACTTTAAATTCTTCTTTTATCGCATTTTCATTCATGTCTTCCAAGTCACTTTCATCTATTTCTATATTAACTTCCATAACCTCATCTCTGTCAAAATATTTTTCAATATATACACTGCTATATAAGTCAACATTTTTATTACCATATGTACTGTAAACTCCAACTACTGCACATAAAAATATAACCATAATCGAGATAAGAAGGGTAAATTTTTTATCTTTCATAAAAGATTACTCCTCTCTATGCTACATAATCACCATTATAACTTACAAGAACTGCATTAGTAACTCCATCTACTTGGCTTAAGTCATTTATAAGACTTGTTTCTCCATCTTTCATTCTTACTTCAAATACCAACTCTATACCTTTTTCTGGTGTAACACTTTTTGATTTTATTTGATATTTAGAAAATACTTTTTTAATTTTATCAGTTGCAATGTCTTCTGAATTCTCATTATTACAATTTACCATCAATATATATGGTGTTTCAGATATTGTTTTGTTTGAAAAGAATATTAGAATCAATCCCATGATTATTGAACCCATAACAGCTAGTGGAATCAAACCTGCACCTAAAACTATACCTGAGCCTAATGACCAAAATAGAAATACCAAATCCATTGGGTCTTTAATTGCTGTTCTAAATCTTACTATAGATAAAGCACCAACCATACCTAGAGATAAAACTACATTTGATGTAACTGCTAATATTACGAAAGTTGTAAGCATTGTAAGTGCTACAAGTGATACATTAAATGGTCGAGAATACATAATCCCCATATAGGTTTTTTTGTAAATCATATATATAAACAAACCTACTAAAAATGCTGAACCTAGAGCTAAAGCACTATCTACAAATGAAAAACCTGATACATTTTCTATAAAACTTGATTTAAAAATATCGTTAAACGTCATAACTAAAATCATCCTTCCTGTTTTTTAATTTTTTTATTTTATTTAGATACTCTTTATATAAGATTTAAATTTCAACCCTATATATACAATCTACTCGATGCATACTTTGAAACTGCTGTAGAAGTAGTTTTATTAATCTGAACCAAATCTTTTATAAAATCTGGTATAAACTCATCATATTTAACTTCCAACACAGTCATATTTTCATCAATAACTGATACTGTTGGCAATTCTTTATTGAATAAATCGACTGAATTTACAGAAGTCTTAATATCACTATCGATTGTAACTCTTACATTTCCAAGTGGATAGACAAAAGCTTCTCTATCATAATCAACTATACTTTTTGCCTCCAATCTTTCACATTTTACTTTTAAATAAAACTCTCTTAATAAGCAGTTTGTCGATTCTTTTAAAAACTCAATGTCATTTTTTAATATCTTCTCTACTTCTTTTTTAGTTAAATTAGCTGATAGTTTTGACGTCATATTATAATGTTTTATTTTCTTCTCCAATTTTATATAAGAAGGGTCATTGTTATAAAATCTTATTCTAAACTTTTCTCTCATTGCAACTCCATTTAACTTATCTAAAAGTGCTTTATCTTCAGGAGTGTCAAAGTATAAACTTCTGATAAGATACTTTCCATCTTTTGATGCATTTCTATCTTTTTTCATTATTGGATAAAGTCTTGATTTTAAAGCTAGGACATCAGCTTCAGTTATTTTGTGTTTCATCTCAAACCTATAGTTTAACTTCTTATTCATTATTATCACCTCTCAATTCATTTAACTATGTTTGATTTATTTTATATTTAGAGTATACTTCACTTGACTTTGTTAAATCTCCGTAAAATAAGTGCATCTTTATGGCATATATGTGGCAAACAAGATTAAGCTGATGAGATATCTATGAATTTATTTATCTAAGTTTTAATAATAAATTACATTTTTATCTGGAAATTAAATTTTATATGGTATTAGATTCTATATAGTCAATGAATAGTTGTTTTAGAAAGCAAAAAAGAAGATGTCACTTATAGATAAATTAAATATTTTAAATAAAAAATCAAGTTTATTATTCAAAATTATATAATCTATAGTTCCATCTTCTAAATTTATAATACTAAATAATTAAATTTATATAATTAAAAATATATATGCTTAATTATGTTAAAATTAGTTTTACTGCGCTCCAAACAAGTACTAGTGCCATAATAATATTGATTACTTTATAATGCTTGTTTATATATTTTTGTAAAATACCTCCTGCTAGAGCCCATGTCAAAGTACCAGATATGCCAACAAGACTACTACAAACTGCTGCTGATAATAAATATTCAACTGACTGTGACACAGGTATTACATACCCTGTATATACAGTAATGGCAAATATTATAATTTTCACATTAACAAACTGCAAAATAAATCCAGTCCAAAAGGATTCTTTCTTCACATCACTATCATTGTTTGGTTTGCTCTTAGCTACTTGTATTGCTAACCAAATAATATAAAGTGCTCCTATGTACTTCATAATACCAGTAATCATTGGTATAAACTTTGATAATTCAAGGCATCCAAGAGCACATATAAACATAATACATATAAATCCCATACTAATTCCTATAACCACTGACTTTCCTTTTTTCCATCCATTATTGCTAATTGTGTTTAATGCAAGAATATTATTAGGTCCTGGTGTAAAACCTGTAACAAATGCATATGGTAAAAAAGATAATAAAACTTCACTCAACACTTGTAATCACTCTCCTTTTATATTATAATACTATAAATTAAACAATAAAAAAAATCGAAATATTTAAATCTATACTTCAATTATATTGAATGAAATGAGGATGAACATGTATTTTAAATACCTACAAACTTTTAAAACTATAATAGAAGAAGGTAGTTTTTCTAAAGCAGCAAATAAACTCAATTACACACAATCAACAATAACATTCCAAGTACAACAATTAGAACAAGAGTTATCTACACACTTATTTGAAAAGATAGGAAGAAAAATGGTTTTAACTAAAGCTGGCAAAAATCTAATACCTTATGTGGATGATGTTCTATGTTCTGTTGATAAAATGAAGAATTTTGGTACTGACTTGTCTGAGCTACGTGGTGATTTACATATCGCAATGGGAGAAACTCTTATTTGTTATAAAATACCTCCTATTTTAAAACATTTTCATGAAATGGCACCAAATGCAAGGCTATTTCTTCGCTCAATGAATTGCTATGATATTAGGAACTCTTTGCTTGCAGGAAGTATTGATTTAGGAATATTTTATAAAGATATTGGAGGCCTAGGAAATTCTATTTCTACCTATACTGTTGGAGAATCACCTTTGACACTAGTCGCATCCCCAAAAGTAAAAAAACAATTTCCTGATTTTATTACTCCAAACCAAGAATTAGATATACCTTTCATAATAGATGAGCCAGCATGTATTTTTAGACAAATGTTTGAATCATATTTGAATGAAAAAAATATTACTCTAGACCATACGATTGAACTTTGGAGTATACCTACTATTAAAAATTTAGTAAAAAATGATATGGGAGTGTCATACCTCCCTACATTTGCAGTAGAAGATGATTTGAAGACAGGAGAACTATGTGCAATAGATACAGAGTTAGATGATAGAAACATTGTAGCAGTATGTGGTCATCATAAAAATAAGTGGATTAGTCCCCTTATGCAATTATTTATTGATTTAGTTGTTTCAAATGAAAAATAGATAGACTTATTTAAAGTAAGTCTATCTATTTCTTATCATATTGATTATTTTAATTACACAACTTCTTCATCGTATTCACTTGAAAATTGGCTATTATAAAGTTCTTCATAAAATCCTTTATTTTCAATAAGTTCTTTGTGATTTCCTTGTTCAATAATAGTGCCTTCTTTCATTACCAATATTAAATCAGCATCACGAATAGTAGATAATCTATGTGCAATGACGAAGCTAGTTCTTCCCTTCATCAAGTTATTCATTGCCTTTTGAATCTCAACCTCTGTTCTAGTATCTACACTAGAAGTTGCCTCATCAAGAATTAACACTGATGGGTCTGAAAGTATTGCCCTGGCAATTGTTAAAAGTTGTTTCTGACCTTGAGATAGATTAGAAGCATCCTCAGTCAATACAGTATCATAACCTTGAGGTAAAGTTCTTATAAAGTGGTCTACTCTTGCTGATTTTGCTGCACTTACAATCTCATCCATTGTAGCGTCTGACTTACTATAAGCGATATTTTCTTTTATACTACCATTAAATAACCATGTATCTTGTAGAACCATTCCAAACATAGTTCTAAGTTCTCCACGTTTTAAGTCTTTTATATTAACTCCATCAATAGTAATTCTTCCACCTTGTATCTCATAAAACCTCATAAGTAAATTTACAAGAGTTGTCTTCCCAGCTCCTGTAGGTCCAACAATTGCAATCTTATCTCCTGCGTTCAATTTAATATTAATGTCTTTCATAAGAATAGAATCATCACTATATCCAAATTTAACATGTTCAAATTCCACTTTACCTTTAGGCATGTTGATAACTTTTGAATCTTCTTTGTCCTTTATTTCTTCAACTTCATCCATAACTTTAAAAACTCTCTCTGCAGATGCAATTGCAGCTTGAAGCATATTTACGATATAAGATATCTCTGTAGTAGGCTCTGATGCTTGATTTACATATTGGATAAACGCCTGTATACTACCAAGAGTCATTGCTCCAGTTGATGCAAATACACCTCCCACAACTGCTATAATAACATACCCAATTTGATTTATAAATCTAATAATTGGAGTTATCGCATATGATGAGAACTGAGCTTTTCTACTCGCATTATAAAGATTTTGATTTAATTCTTTGAAATTTTGTATAGTATCTTTTTCTTTGCTAAATGCCTTGACCACTATTTGACCAGTAAACATCTCTTCTATATTGCTATTTAATTCTCCTAATGCTTTTTGATTTTCTGAAAATCTATTTTGTGATTTTCTTGCAATTATAACAGTAATACCTAAAGAAACAATCAATGTTACAGCTGATACTATTGTAAGTGGTATACTTATGCTTATCATCATTACAATAGAACCAATCACTGTGACCACTGCTGTAATAAGTTGCATTAACCCTTCTTGTAAACTATCTGCTACCTTCTCTAAATCATTTGTAACGATACTAAGTGTTTCCCCTTTTTTGTGAGAATCATAGTACTTAAGAGGAAGCTTATTTAATTTATCACTTAAATCTTTTCTCATGTTAAGAACTAAACTTTGTGCAACCCCTGACATAATATATTGTTGTATATATATAAATACTGCACTAATCAAATACAACCCTAGAAGTATTGATATTATACCTCCCATAGTACTAAAATTCACACTGAATTTTGTACCTGTTTGAATTGCAGTTTTAATCCCATTAAATAATTGGTCAATAGCTTTTCCCATAACCATTGGTGCTAAAACTGTAAGAGCTGAACTTACTAATACTGAGATAAAAATCATTAATAACTTAAATTTTTGTTTTTTCATATATTTCAATAATCTTTTAGTTGTCTTTTTTGCATTTTTAGCTTTTTCTGCTGACATATTATCCTCAAAACTAAGTACATCTATATCTTGTTTTTCTGTTATTTTTTCACTCATATTGCACCTCCAAATACACAGATTGATTCTTCACTCTATGCAAGTTCTTCTTTACTAAGTTGTGAATCTGCGATTTGCTTATAAACTTCACAATTTTCAAGTAACTCTTTATGTTTTCCTATACCTACAATTTCCCCATCATTCAAAACTATAATCTGATTAGCATCCATAATTGTACTTATACGCTGTGCTATAATTATAGCTGATGAATCTTTAATTTCATTCTTCAATGCTTTTCTAAGCCTTTTATCTGTCTTGAAATCTAATGCAGAAAAACTATCATCAAAAACATATATTTCTGGTTTTCTAACTAATGCTCTTGCAATAGATATTCTCTGTTTCTGACCACCAGATAAGTTATTTCCTCCTTGTGCTACGAACGAATCATACTTATCTTCCATATCAGAGATGAACTCATCAGCTTGGGCTATATTTGCAGCATGCTTTACTTCTTCAATACTTGCATCTTCTTTTCCATATCTTATATTTTCTTCTATTGTCCCACTAAATAAAAAGGCTTTTTGTGGTACAAATCCAATCTTGTCTCTAAGTTCTTTTTGTGGCATGTTCTTAATATCTTGACCATTTATAGATATTTCTCCAGATTGAATTTCAAAAAAACGTGGTATTATATTTGCAATAGTGGATTTACCAGAACCAGTGCTTCCTATAATTGCAGTTACTTCTCCAGATTTTGCTTCAAATGTTATATTGTTTAAAATAGGTTCCTCCGACTGGGAATATGAAAAAGTTACATTTTTAAATGCTAAATGACCTCTTTCTGAAGTAATATCTTTATATCCATTTCCATCTACAATTTCAGGTTCTATGTCTAAGATTTGGTTTACTCTATCTGCACAAGCTCCTGCTCTAGGTATATACATAAATACCATTACTCCCATAATTAAATAAAATAATATTAGGATACAATACTCAACTAGTGCCATTATATGACCTATCTCCATATTTCCATTACTTACTCTCATACCACCAAACCAAATTATACTCACTATACCTAAGTTCATTATTAACATTACAACAGGCATAAGTATTGCAAATATTTTATTTATTGAAATTGCTGTTTCAGAATAATCTATTGCAGTTTTATCAAATCTCTTTTTTTCAAAATGACTTCTATCAAAAGCTCTTATAACTCTTACTCCAGTTACTACTTCACGTAATACTCTATTCATATTATCCATCTTTATTTGCATCATTTTAAACAATCGGATAAGTTTTTTACCAACCAAAAATGCAGACAACATGAATAGAAACATTACTGCAACAATAATAATTGTCATTACTTTATCTATAGAATATGCTAAGAATAAACCAGAAACAGTTATAATAGGTGCTGGTAATACCAACTGAATAAACATAAACAAAGATTGACCTATTAAAGTAATATCACTAGTACTCCTAGTAATCATTGAAGCTGTACCTATCTTATTAAAATCCTTTATTGATAAGTCTTGTGATTTTACAAATACTGCCTCTCTGATATCTCTACAAAATACAGATGAGAGATTTGAGGATATTTTGCAAACTAAAACAGCTGATAAGGCTGTTATACCTGCTACCACCAACATCATTATACCTGTCTTTACAATATAATCTATATCTCCCTTTACTACACCATTATTTACTATACTTGCTGTAAGTGTTGGTATATATAAAGTTCCAAGAGTCTGTAAAAATGTAAACATCAGTACTGTAACAATTAAAACTCTATATGGTTTTAAAAAACGAATTAATTTTTTCATACAATCACTCTCCTTTATAGAATATTATGATAAACTATACTGTAACAGGATAGTCAAGGAGGAATTTTAATTATGAGTCAAATTTCGAAAAATTATTTCACAACTGGAGAATTTGCAAAGATTTGTGGAGTCAACAAAAAGACGCTTTTTCATTATGATGATATAGGTCTTTTCTCTCCAGAGTTAAAGAAGGAAAATGGATACAGATACTACTCATACCATCAACTCAGTATTTTTAATATAATTTCTTCACTTAAGGAAATTAAAATGCCTTTAAAAGAAATTAAAACTTATATAGATAAACGGACTCCTAATTTGTTAATTGAACTTTTGGAAAAGAAAACTCTTGATATTAACAATGAAATTGAAAAATTGAATAATATTAAAGCTTTAATGGAATCTACTATTTCATTTACTAAAAAAGCATGTAACATAGATGCAAATACGATTACTTTAAAAGAACATGATGAAGAATACTTAGTCAAAACGAATCTTATTTATAAAGAACCCTTTATTGGAGATGATGATGAAAACTTTTTATATGAATGTATTAACTTTATGGATAGCTATGATTTAGGTGATGATGGTATGATTGGTTCAATCATTAAAGGCGAAGATATAATGAATAGAGATTTTGAGTCATATTCATATTTATTTACAAAAGTTAATAAAGACTATAAGAAATATCCTACATCAATCAAACCAAAAGGGCTTTATGTAACTGCTTATCATAAAGGAAGTTATGAAACTATTAATAAAACTTATGAAAAACTCTTAGAATTTTTCAATCAGAATAATTTATATATGGGAGACTTTGTTTATGAAGAATATCTCCTATATGATATAAGTGTAAGAGATTCTAATGAATATCTAACTCAAATATCAGCAGAAGTTAAAATGTAAAAGGAGATAAATTATTATGATAGAAAGTAATATAGCTGAGAAAAACAATGATAAAAAAAGAAACATTATAGAAGTTGTAATATTTTTTACAGTCACTTATGGTATATCACTATTATTCGGTATTCCTCTTTACTTTAAAGAATATATGAATCCAGAAATACTGGTAATATTTATGACTATATTACCAGCATCAGGAGTCTCAATAGCAAGACTTTATAAATATAAGAAAAATAATAAACATATCATACTCAACTATGTCATAATAGCTGACTTTTTATTATCTTTATCTCTAGTTATGTTAAAAGCTTTTGGAATAATCGATAATGAAACTATAAATTTAGGAATAAATATTTTAGTTTTATTTACTGGTATTGCAACTATATGTTATGTCTGTATAGAAGGTAAAGAACTTTATCCATTCAAAAACGAGAAAAAATCTATTAAATATATTTTTAGTTTTATAATAATAATTAATTTAAGCAAGTTTATAATGTTAGGGTGTAAAGATATCAATTTTATTAACTTAATTATGAATATATTCCTTATTTTTCCATACCTTGCAACTCAAAGTATTCTTTTTTTTGGTGAGGAATATGGATGGAGAGGATTTCTTCAAGAAAAAATGCAAATTAAATTTGGTAAACGAGCGGGAGTTATTTTGTTAGGGTTTATATGGGAATTATGGCACATACCTTTATGGTTTACAATTTATCATGTAGATGGTCTAGGTATATGTATCAGATTATTTTCTGTAATTAGTCTTTCTATATTTTTGGGTTACGTTTATATGAAAACTAAAAATATATGGACATGTGTTATGATTCATTTAATCAATAATACAGTCTTTTTAGATGCTGATTTGGATAATATATTTTTAAATTTTAATTCTTCAAATCTTAATTCAAATATTATATTAGGTTGTTTAATTTTTTCTGTAATACTTTCATTATTTATTTTTACTAAAGAATACAAAAGTGAATGTAAAGATTAATAATAAGAATAGCAAATTAAATAAATTCTTTATAATACTATTATCTAAAGCATACAAAAATTTATTTAAAAAGATGTAAGTAATTTTATATAAAATCACCTACATCTTTATTTATATTCAAACTAATTTCTAGAGTTATCTAATAGCCATTTATCTGCATCTTTATAAAGACTGTCAACCATCTCTGGTCTATCTATTCCAGGGAGTTCTTGATTTATTTTATATCCATCTGTACTAAGCATGTAAGAAAGACTTGCATATGAAGGTCTATAATCCTTTATATCTCCCTTAGAAATTTTGACATCCCCATCCTGATAAACAGGTAAAATTATATCTTTTTCATATATAGCATCCATAGATATTATATACCATATATCGTCTATCTTTTGAGTCTTATACAGAAACTTGACATCTGACTGAAGTTCAACTAAATTTCCATCTATTTCATTTCTAATATGGATAGCTCCCATTGTAATTGATACTGCCTTATCTTTATTTACCCAAACTAATGTATCACATATTTTATGTGGTGCATAAGATTTCATCTTACTTGACTCTTCTATGAACCCCTCTCCACTACCTTGATACCAAGATATTGAAACAGTAGATTCCTTTGCAAAGCATTTTTTCATTTCATCCCATAACGCATTATCTCTACAAAACCTTTCAAATTCTATAAGCTCTTTTACACTATTTTTATCCACTATATCTTCTATAGAATTCTTTCCTGGTCTACTTAATAACATATTCTCAATCTCCTTTTATATAAACTTCTTTTATTTTTAGCAATACTCAATTCATTATCTTACTTTATTACCCTTTATCCATACACCTTTTATATTTCTAGTTGCTACTATATTTTTAATTGGGTCACCTTCAACCATTACTAAATCAGCTCTTTTCCCCTCTCTTATTACTCCACGGTCATTAAGACCTAATAATTTTGCTGGTAAACTTGTTGCACTCTCAAGTACTTCAATTGTATTAATACCTGCTTTAACTAATAATTCAAATTCACGATGAAGAGATTCTCCATGTTTCACTATACTAACAGAATTTTTATCATTGTTTGCATCAGTTCCAGCTAATATCATCACTCCAGCTTTTTTCAATGTAGCTGTATTTTCTATTGCTGTTTCTAACCTAACATCTTCTCTTCCTGTAGCTTTCTTTATATTTGATATTATACTTTCCATCATAACTATAGTTGGAATTGATATAAGATTTTTCTCTTTTATCCTTTTGGCTACATCCTCAGATAATTTACCTATAAAAGGAATATGATTTATTACATCAACATTTGCTTTTTCTGCATATTCATAAGCTATAGTTGTAGGTGCATGAGCAAATACTTTTTTCCCATGTTCATGAGATATCTCAACTACTCTTTTTATTGTCTCAAAATCAAAAGCCGTTTTAGATGTTTTAGGGTCTTCTATTATGATTTTTACAAAATCTGCTCCTTGTTTAATTTGTTTCTTAGCAAAATTTTCAGCATCTTCAATAGTATGTATTTTACTATCTTTAAACCCCATTCCCATGAGATGAGGGTGAGATTCTGGTGCAACAGGTTCATATACACTACGAATATCAGTTAATCCGTCTAAATTTCTTAAAGATTCTACTACATCTTTACTATTAGTCGCCATATCAAGCATAGTAGTTATACCCCAATCAGTTGCGTCCTCCAAGTTTTTTAAACTATCCAAATGTATATGAGAATCAATAAATCCTGGAAGTAAAGTGCATCCTTCTCCATCTATAGTAATATCAGCTATTGTTTTTGATGATATAACACCATCTTTTATTACAACACTCCTTTGTTCTGAAAGTTTTTCTCCATCAAATATTTTAACATTCGTAATTTTAGTTACTGCCATACTCCACACTCCCTTTATTTTTATTTATTAAAAATCTAATTCTTATTTAATTAAAAATTTCTTACTTTGATATTTTCTTAATTTATATAACTAATTATATATAAATTAATTTACCTAAACTATGTGTTATAACCTAAACTTTGATGTAAAATATACTATATTGATTGTGCTATAGTACAATAAAGTATAACTAGAGGGGGTTTAGCATGAAATTAGCAGATTTAATGAAGGATATATCTCAATATATCTCAGTATTAAAGCCATTTACAGATGAATATATAGACATTACTAGCTTGAATATTTATAAGAATAATCAAACTGAATTTACTACTGGATGTTTATATTTAGGAAATATATCAGATATTACTGTGGATTTGAACAATATAAATTTTTTAGGTATATTTATACAAAATGAAGTTAACATTGATTTAGAAAGATACAATTTAAACTCAAATATTTGTATCATAAAATCAAAAAAAGAAAAGTATGACCTTTTTAGTGAATTGTTAAATATTATGAATCAAGAAATACATCTTAGTTTATGCTCTCAAAGGTTTTTTGATGTAGTTTCTGAGAATAAAGGCATACAATATTTAATTGATATAGCACATGAAGAATTTGGCTATCCTATGATAATTCGTGACTCTACCTTTAAAGTTTTGGCTTATTCTTACGATGTTAGTGATATATTACAACTTACTGAAGATTCTAATGGAGACAAATATTTAGACGAAGAAACTATAAATTACATAAAATATCAAAATATACATAAAAAAATACATTATAATAAATCTATTAAAGAAGAAAATAAACCAGACAACTGGCTTGGTACATTAATCTCATCCGTATGTGTAGAAGAAATTGAAATAGCTCATATAGCTATCTGTGAATGGAAAATTCCATTTAATGAATTTCACTTCAAATTATTAGAATCACTTAATAAAGCTTTATCTCTAGAACTACAAAAAAATAATCTATTTAATATAGATAAAAAACTTATTCCTAATTATATACTTTCTGATTTGTTAGAAAAAAAATATCTAGATGATGATACTATAAGCAGAAGATTTCATTATTTAAATTGGACTAAGTCAAATTCATTAAACATAATGGTGATAGTGAACAAAGATAATAATTACTTTGACAGTAAAGTTCCTTTTATTATGCAGTCTTTAAGTGCATTTATACCATCTAATAATTGTGTAGTATATAAGTCTGCTTTAGTTGTTTTTATTAATGATTCTTTAATTCATAATTTAATTGAGCATGAAAATAAAGAATTTATTAATTACTTAAAACTAAATTCACTTTATGCTGGAATAAGCCCAAGATTTTCAAAGCTATCTGATAGTTGGAAGTATTATATTCAAGCCAAAAAAGCTAGTGAAATTGCTCAAAAATATAACATAAACTTTTCTCCATTTGGGAAAAGCATACCATATATCCTCTACGAGCTACTTAGTGCCAACTATGATTTATATGACCTCAATCATCCTGCTGTGACCAAACTAATTGAAGAAGATAAAAAAAAAGGTTCTAATTTGTTAGAGACCTTAAAACAATATATCTACTTTAATAATTCGCCAAGCAAAGCAGCTGAAGTTTTAAATATCCATAGAAATACTCTGTTTTATAGAATTAATAAAATAAAAGAAATTACAGGTATTACACTAGACTATGCTGATGAAATACTTCAGATTTATATTTCTATAAAAATGATTGAAATTAACTCAAGAAATAAGACCTGTTTCAACACATATACAAGCATGTAAAAACATTTTGACACACTTAAATCACCATTGTAAAAGATATTTGATAGATTTTACCCTCTCAATATGACAAAATAATTATGAAAGGAGCGATAGCTACATGGAAATTGGAAAGAAACTGAAAAATGCTCGTATAAATTCTGGATTGACACAAGAAAAAGTTGCAGAAAAAATTAATGTATCACGACAAACAATTTCAAATTGGGAAAATGAGAAATCTTATCCAGATATTATAAGCGTTATCAAACTAAGTGATTTGTATTCCATTAGCTTAGATGAATTATTGAAAGGAGATAATAAAATGATTGAACATTTAGAAGAAAGTACAAATGTAGTTCATAGTAATAAAAAGTTAATAACTGCAATTATTATCAATATTATGTTACTTATTTTATTTGTGCTATTTAATAGATTTATACCAGACAACTACTACTTTATGGCTAGTGTATTTTGTATAGCAATAATAAGTTCATCAGCATTGTTCTACCAAATTATAAGAAAATTTTAGGAGGTGTACTCATTATGGAAGCGAATAAAACTATGCTTATTTTGATATGTTTTGCTGTAGCTCTTGTGGGTTCAGTTGGTGTTGTATATCAAATTTATCATATGACTGTGATTGATGCAAAAGCTCGTGGATTAAAACATCCTAAATTGTGGGGATTATTTGCTATGAATGGTAATAATTCGAGTGGTTTAATAATATACTTAATAGGTAGACGAAAATACCCTATTATAAATATGTCTAAAGAAGATTGCAAAGAAATTGAATCTAGAAAAAAATCAGTTGGAGTTGGATTGATTTTTTTGGCTATCAGCGCTATAGGTTTGGTAATCTGTATTACATTATTTTGAGTTAGAAAAATGCTAGCAAATGGCTAGATTAACTGTTTTTATTATCCACAAATAATAAATTATACTATTTTAAAACTATAAAAAGCAAGGAGAATTTATATGAAATTGTCTAATAAAAAGGAAGCGAAAGATGAAAAATCAGAAATGAAGCAGTATATAACTGGAGCAGGAGGTTGTATTGTCAGCAAATCAATTCTCAATGGTACATCAAAATTGAAGTGGCTTTTTAGAGAAGACAGTAAATTTGGAAATGGATGGATTGCTTTTGGAGATACAGATACACAAGAGTATATTGACAATCCTAAAAACATGACAATTATAGATTTTAATACTCTTATTAATATTGAACCAACTACTTTAAATATTTTTTATATGCCTATAGGAACAGACCTAGAATTTCGCTCTGATAAAAGTGGAAAATATTTTATTGACACAAACACAAGAAAAGAAATTAGAGAACTAGTTAAACATCCTGCACAAATAGCATTTGAAAAGAACCTAAAATTTTTAAATCAGGAAAATTATCCAGTAGAATTCTTTCAAAGCTTGTTTCAGAAAAGTGACAAACTTGAATCCTTAATTGTGGGAGAGACAGATTTTCCAAGTGGAGAAGTTGTCCTTGCAGACCCTCTTGCATACTTAGGTAGTGAATATGAAACTTATTTAGAAAGAAAAATACCATCTGGAAGTTATCCTGTAGAAATTTCTATCTGTCATTCTGAAATTGTAGGACTTAGAATTGTAGCAACTAGATTAATTATTAGTGACCAACAACCCATTAAATATGAAATTGCTATGCCAAAAGGAAAGAAAATCGATGACTTTGGACAAGCAGGAGCATGGACTTTCTTTGGTGTAGATACAGGATTAGCTTGCTTTTCAGATGCAAAGGTTGCAGAAAAATACAAAGAATTTATAATAAAATGGCAAAATGAAAATCCAGATAAAAATAAATATAACGATTATTTTTCAGCACTTTTTGAAAAAAGCTATGAAATGTATCCAAATGTACAGAATAAATATGGCAATTTTTTGATTTGGCAATTACCACAAACACCTTATAGATTAATTATGCTAACAAGTGGTATGGGTGATGGTATTTATAGTGGATACTGGGGACTTGATGCAGATGGAGAAGCCACAGAACTTATAATACCATTTATGAATCCTACATATTTTTAAACCATAAAACTTATTGCCAATTTGGTTTTAATAAATGGAATTGTTTTAAAATACATAATACTTAATTATACATGAAAATAAGGCTATGCTTTTTATAGTCATAGCCTTTAACAAATACTTACAAATTCACTACATGAGTCAACTTTTTTAATAATTTAACTATATACTCAAACTATATCTTCTAAATTCACTGTATGTATAATTCTTCTTCAAATAAACAGTAAGAATTTTTTCCAGAAGCCTTCACATTATAAAGAGCTCTATCTGCATTTTTAAACAATTCTAAAAATGAATTTCCATTTTGAGGATGTCTTGCAATACCTATACTAACAGAAGCCTCAAAGCTAAAACTTAAATCATTGTAGTTCTCATAAAGTACTCTATTTAATTCTTTAGCTTTTTTATGCAAATTTACTTCTGAATGATAATCTTGCATATATACTACAAATTCATCCCCACCAATTCTTCCAACTAAATCTTCATTCCCAAAACTATCTTGTATCTTCTCAGCAAAGGTTTTTAATACAAAATCACCAAATGGATGTCCAAAATTATCATTTATTTCCTTAAAATCGTCCAAATCAATAATGAATAATGCATCTTTTTTATTACTTTTATTTGTAGATATAACTTCTTCTACTAATTTTTCAAAGGTTCCTTTATTGTATATATTTGTCAATGAGTCACTTTCTGCTCTAGTTTTCAACTCTTCGTATTTTTTTATATCGCTATCTACATCTACAATTACACCTACAACCTTCAAAAGTTCATTTTCATCATTAAAAATCTTGGTTACTGATGTCCTACACCAAAGGTATTCGCCATCAGATTTTTTTAAACGATAGATTATTTGATTATGTTTGTTATTTTCTTTAATACACTTAAGAAACTCTTCAAATCCCCTATAATCTTCATGATGAACTAATTCTTTATCCATAATCTCTTTTAAAAGATTGTCACATTTATTACTGTATCCAAATTTTTCATTCCATGCTTGAGATACAAATGATTTATTTTCTTTAGCATTCCATTCAAAGACAACAGAATCAGTCTGTTCAACAATAATTTTATAACGTTCATTACTAAGCCTTAATTCTTCCTTATGAATTATTTCTTGCTCAAGTATTTCATAGTTCATAGATAATTTAGTTTTATCTATAATAGATTTAAATAGATAAAACACAATAAAATTAATATATAAAATGCCAACACTTGATATTAAGTTTAGAAACTTTAAACTTTCAGAACTAAAAAACTTATTTGTATCAAATATAGAAACAGTCAGAAATAAGCTTAATAAAGGTATTGCAAGTAGAGTAATCCAATATTTTATTGGCATATCTGAATGTACATCTTTTTTAAATAAACAAACAATTTTGCATATAAATAAAAAAACTATCTTAGATAAAATTGTGGCTAGTACTCTTATAGTATTGTTTTCAAACATTATTTCGAAGCCTTCTTTTATAAATAAAACAAAAATACTTGTTACCACAATTTCTGATAATATAAAGAATACATTTAATAAAACAGTAGCAAACAATCGTGTCTTTATATTTCCTTCATATAAAAATGATGATGAAAAAATAAGGATGAAAATTAAAGGTGTTGTGATTATAGGATTTAAAGTTATTAAATTACAGGCTCCTAAGCATATTATAAAACCCCATCTAGCATATCTTACAGCTCTTGTATATCCTTCTTTCTGACCTAAAAAATCTGATAAAAACATATGGACAACAAAAGCTTCAAAGATAACTGTTACTAAATTTGTAATATCAAAAAGCAGTTGTTCTTTCATACATATTTTTTATAAAATAAGAAGCTTACTTAAACTAAATACACTTCAGATTTTATTTTTCCTTTCTGCATATATATTTAAGCATCTACCTTAATTGTCAACCATTATAATATATGTCAGCTTAATATTGTTCTTTTTTCAACAGTATACAATAGATATATGTAAAAAACAACTTCAAATATTGACATATTTTCTTTAATATATATCAATATTATCTTTATAACTTAAATACTATAGTAAACTTAGCTCCTTTTTTACCATTTTCAGCATATATACGTCCACCATGTTTATTTACAATAGATTTAACTATTGATAATCCAATTCCATGATTTCCCCCAACCCCCTTATAAAATCGTTCAAAAATATGAGGTAAATCGTCTTTATTAATACCAATCCCATCATCTTCAACTACAACAACTATATTTTTTTGATTATATTTACATACGATTTTAATTTCACTCTTAGCATACCTTAAAGCATTTTCTATAAGATTCATAAATGCTTTGGATACATTTTTTTCATCACATTCAAATAGAACCATTTCTTCATCAAACTCATAAATAAATTTTATACCTTTATTTGTCGCTCTTACATTTTGTCTAGAACCACAGTTTGAAAGTACTTCCCTTAAATCACATTCTACAAGGTCATAATCTCTAGTTATATTATCAATTTTAGATATATATAACAAATCTTCGACCATATCACTCAATCTATCACTTTCTTCAAGTATTATATCACTTGCATGTTTGCTATCTATTACATTATACTTTATGGCTTCTGCATAACCTTTAATGGACATAAGTGGAGTCCTAAGTTCATGAGAAGCATTTTGAAAAAATATTTTTTGTTCATTATCATACTTATCAAGATATTCAGCACTCTTATTCATAATATTTGAAAGTTCTACTAATTCCTTATCTGAAAAGTCAAAGTAAGTTCTTTTAAAATCCCCATGACCCATTTTTTTTGCAAAACCACACAACTCTTTTATAGGTTTAGCAATTTTCTCAGATAAAACTACAGCTGTAAATATTGCTAATATCCCAGCAAAACACATTACAAATATCAATACAATGTTTATCTTTTGAACTAGATTTAAAGTTTTTGATATATCTATAAAAAGAATCAAATACTTATCTTGTTCTCCATATATACTAGTTATTTTTACAGTCGAAATATAGTAATCCTTACTTCCAGTAGAGATACGTGTGTTTTCATCTGAGTTTAAGTCTAGTTTTTCATTTTGGATACACTTTTTAATCGATTCCATCTCATCAATATTCTTTAAAAAATCATCCTCTCTTGTTGGAAATATCAAGTTATACTTCGAATCAATCACCATAGCATCAGCATCTGATTGTGTTTCTGCCATCCTAACTTTATCTTGTACATTTCTCATAAAATTAGATAATGCTTTTGGCGGAAGCTTTCCATCATCTTGAGGAGGCTTGATAGGTCTAAAATTACTATCCATATGTTCTACTATTTCTGTAGATTTTGTTAGCTCTTCATTTGCAGTAGTTTTTATGTATGTATCAAGCAATACATTAAAAGATACTAATATTATCATAAAAACTACAATTATTAAACACAATATACTCAATAAAATCCTAGTTTTTATACTTATATTTTTCCTTGAAAATTTTAATTTAAGTATGGATTTAATCTTAGTTGTTCTCTTTTTATCATTTTTATTTTCCATCTGAATTTTTCTCCTTTAATCTAAACCCAAACCCCCAGACAGTTTCTATCAAAATATTTGTATCTAAAATTTTTTTACGTAGTCTCTTTACCGTATCATCAGCAGCTCTTGTCTCAACTTCAATATCATATCCCCATATTTTATTTAATAATTCATCTCTAGAAACTGCCCTGTCTCTATTTTCAAACAAATAGGTTAATAAGTTGTATTCATTTGGTGTTAAGTCTATATTGTCACTTTTATTTGTAACGATTTTATTCTTTTTATTTATTGTTATATCACCAAATTTTAATTCCATATCTACAGAATCACCATACTTATCATAAATTTGTTTCTTTTCAAATTCTATCCTTCTAAATATCGACTTTACTCTCATAACTAAAGACATTGGGCTAAATGGCTTTGTAAAATAATCATCACTACCCAAAGTTATCCCTGTAATATAATCTATATCTGTATCTCTTGCAGTAAGCATGATTATTGGAACAGTACTCTTCTCACGAAGTTTTGTACATACATCAAAACCACTTAAACCAGGCATCATTATATCTAGGATTACTAAGTCACACTCTTTTTTATTAAATTGCTCTAAAAGTTCATCACCTGTTTTAAAATCCATAACATCATGGCCTTCATTTTTTAAGAATGTCTTTACCAAATTTCTTATATTATCTTCGTCATCTGCTATATAAATTAACTTATTCATACACTCACTCCTTAATAAACTCTTAATTTAAATTAAATAGTATAAATACATTGATTAAACAATAAAATCCCAATCTGTAAGATAAATAATATTTTTTACTATATTTAAATTATATCAGCTTTTTATGCTACATTAGTTTTAAAATTGTTTAGATTTTAAGGCAATTTTAAGGCAAAAACAAATTATTATAGAATTTATCAGACTCAGTACAAATTGTTATAAAATAATAATCCAACTTCTAACTATATTTATTCATTTTCTAGCAAAACCGATATTTCTCAGACTTTTTGTTGAATATTCAAATAATTAATATTATAGTTATATTAAGTAATACAGTTTACTTCAAGCATAAAAAAAATTTATTCATATATCATACTTATTCAATCCTCAATTAATTTTATGGATTTCTTAAACTCATTTACAAAATTATATTTCAACAAAATAAAACTAGGTAAAGTATCTATGAAGGGAGAATTTAAAATGAAAAAAGCTCTTAGATATCTTTTATTTCTAATTATTCTATTAAGTATGTATTTTTTAGCTGTTAAATTGAATTTTGACTTCTATCGTAAATTTGGCACTGGTTTTATGCAAGATTTTAAAAAATTTATTTTTATTAATTTAATCTCCTCTGGTAGCATTGGTTTATTGTTAGGAACTGAATTATTTATTAAGGAGTATAAAAAAAATGGCAGTTGGTATCTTGATATTCCAAGATTAATCTTTCTTTGCCTTCCATCTTTTTTACTAACATTAATGCCTGTATTAATATTTATGTTTCCAGTTGGTAATATTCCAATTATAGGTAGTTTTATTATGCTTGACCGAATACCACTTAATATAATAATTTTCAATATATTATTTGGATACTTTTTGATAACGAGTTTTCGTAAAAAGTAATAACTAAATAACTTAAATAAAAATAGCTATCTTTAAATAAATTTTATTATTTAAAGATAGCTATTTTTTACTTAAATCTAATTATATTCTTATACTAATTTATAATCTTTTGGACTCAGTTTACTTGCTGCTGCTTCATCTACTATAACTATAGTATCTTTGTGAAGTTGAAGTATAGAACCAGGAACTTCTGGAGTTATATCTCCATAAACAGTTTTGTATACTGCATCAGCTTTTTCTTCTCCTGAAGCTAAAAGTAATATTTTTTTAGATTTTAATATTGAACCAATTCCCATACTTACAGCTTTTTTAGGGACATCTTCTCTTGATTCAAAGAATCTTGCATTAGCTTCTATTGTAGATTCTGTAAGTTCAACTACATGAGTTCTTTTTGCAAATTTATTGTCAGGCTCGTTAAAACCTATGTGAGCATTACGGCCTATTCCAAGTACTTGTACATCTATACCACCAGCTGCATCTATAGAAGCTTCATAATTTATACATTCTTCTTCAATATCATCAGCCATTCCATTTGGTAGATGAGTATTCTCTAACTTTATATTTACATGATTAAATAGATTCTCTTTCATAAAATAATCATAGCTTTGGTCATTAGATACTGGTAACTTATAATATTCATCTAAATTAAAGCTTATTACGTCTGAAAAATCTACTATGTTATCGTTATATTTTTTTACTAAATCTCTATACATACCTACTGGTGTACTTCCTGTAGCTAGTCCTAATATTGAATTTGGTTTTAAAACTATTTGAGCTGCTATCATCTCAGCTGCTTTTTTACTCATTCCATCATAATCTTTACATACTAATACTCTCATCTTGTTCCTCCTAAATTTTAGCTAATACTTTAATTGATATAAATTCAATTTACTATTTTTTACGTTACTTTTACATTCTTTGAAGTTTGTTTTTATATTATATATTTTTATATACTACTTCGCCTAAACAAAGAGTCATCTTGCAATCTAAATTCTCATCAAATATAGCTATATCTGCATCCTTACCTATTTCTAGACTTCCTTTTTTGCCATTTATACCTAAAGATGTTGCAGGATTTAAAGATGCTAAATTAATAGCTTCATTAACTTTAAGATTTGTATTATCTAAGAAGTTAAATACCATTTTATTTAAAGATAATACACTTCCAGCTAATGCTCCATTTTCAAGTCTAGCTTCATTCCCCTTAACAATTACTTTCTGACCTCCAAGGGCATAATCTCCATCTTCAAGCCCACCAGCTTCTATAGAGTCTGTTATCAAAATAAGTCTTTCTTTCCCTTTATTATTCAATATAAATTGAAATAAATCTTTATTTATATGGATTGTATCTGCTATTAATTCACTATATACATTAGTTGTAAGTGCTGCACCAACAACACCTGGGTCTCTATGATTTAAACCAGTCATTGCATTAAACATATGAGTTACATTTGTTACGCCTAAGTTTATAGCTTCTTTAGCTTGCTCATAATTTGCATTACTATGACCAATAGATAATACTATATCTGTACATCTTTTTATTTCTCTAGTAAAATCAAAATCAATGTCCTTCTCTGGAGCATAAGTTATAACTTTTATAACATCTTTATATTCTTTGATAAATTCATATTTTGAATTTATTATAAATTTTTCGTTTTGTGCTCCTTTATAATTTTCATTTATAAAAGGTCCTTCTAGGTGTGCACCTAATACCTGTGCTCCTTCAAGTTTTCTATTTTGGGCTTTTTTTATAATTTCAAGCGCATCATAAACATGTTCTTTATCCATAGTCATTGTAGTTGGAAGAAAAGAAGTTACTCCATGTCTCATTATTGATTTTGAAATTATCTCAATAGATTCATCAGTAGAATCCATCGTATCTTTACCCATATTTCCATGTATATGAATATCAATAAGCCCTGGAGATATATACTTTCCATCAACATCTATAACTTCACAATTATTTGGTACACTATCTGCTATATCAATTATTTTTTCATCAAATACGAGTACTTTATTTTCCAAGATTTGATTTTTTAATATTATCTTTCCATTAATTAAACATTTCATATTATTCACCTACTCACTCAATACTATTTCATATTGATATTTATCTGTTCTAAATATTGATATGGTATATTCTATAGGATTACCTTCTCTATTATAAGAATTTCTATGAAGTTTAAGAGCCAAAGCACCTTCTTCTGTCTCCAAAAGTTTACTTTCTTCATCAGAAAGTATTATTGGTTCCATTACTTGCTCAGCTTTTTGTATCTTATAACCATATTTTTCATTTAACACTCTATATAATGAAGAATTATCTAATATCCCTTTTGTAAGACCCTTACACATTTCTTCTGATAGATATACTATTTCCAATCCAAATGGCTCTCCATCAGTATATCTAAGTCTAACAATCTTATATATATTTGTTGTATTATCACTTATTCCAAGTTTTCTTTTAACTAAATCATCAGGTAGTTCCATTTCAAAGGATAATATATCAGTTTTTATATTTACTCCCTTTTCTTTCATAACATCAGTAAAACCTTTTACGTTTGAAAACTGATATTTTTTTTTTTGCTTTGCAACAAATGTTCCTTTACCTTGTACTCTATAAAGAAGTCCTTCTGTAACTAATCCAACAATCGTTTTATTTACTGTCATACGACTTACATTTTGTATGTTGCAAAGTTCTCTTTCTGGCATTATTGCATCGCCTTCTTTAAGTTCGCCAGTTTCTATCATATTTCTTATTATTGAACTTAATTGAGTATGCAATGGTATGTTACTAGATTTATCTACTATTTTCATATAGTCACCACTTTTCGATATGGTATATACCAATTTTGGTATATACCAATTATACTTTAAAAGAAATTTTATTTCAATAGTTTTTAACTTATTTTGTAAAAATTTTAGTAAAATCTAAAGACAAAAAAGAAATTGAAGTTTATACTATATAAGAAGCTAGAGAATTGCAAAATACATAGATAACTACATTATTTATTACAAATTTCACTAATACTAATACATATACTGTGAAAAACTACTATATAAGTATATTATGGCTAAATTATAAATATAAAATGAGAGGATGATTTTGATTTGATAAACATAGGTGATTTTAATAAACTTACGGTAAAAAGAAAAACTGAATTTGGATATTTTTTGGATGGACAGACTAATAATACAAAAGACGATATACTTCTTCATAATAGACTAATTGGAAAAAATGAAATAAATATAGGTGATGAGGTAGATGTTTTCATATTTAAAGATTCTGATGATAGAACTGCTGCCACTTTAATTCCTCCTTTAGCTAAGGTTGGAGATGTAGCACACTTGAAAGTAGTTGACAATACAGATATTGGAACTTTCATAGATATGGGACTTTCTAAGGACATACTAGTTCCTTTTAAAGCTAAAACTTATCCATTATTTAGAGATGAAAAATATTTATTTTATATATATTTAGATAAAAGTAAAAGAATTGCTGCCACTACAGATATAGATTCGTATTTATCAACAGACCATACTTACAATGTTGGAGATGTTGTAACTGGAATTGTATATGGATTCCAAACTAATAATTCTGCCATGATATGTGTCGATAATAAATATGCTGGTGTAATACTTCATAATGAATACTTTACTGAATTAAAAACTGGCGATGTTCTTGAAAATTTACATGTTATAAAGGTATATGAAGATGGAAAACTAGGTCTCTCTCCTAGAGGAAATAGAAAAGATGAACTTGATACTTTAGAAAATAAAATCTTAAGTTATTTAGAAGGTTCTGATGGATACATGAGATTTAATGATAAATCTGACCCTAAAGATATTTCTATATTATTTAATTCAAGTAAAAAGAATTTTAAAAGAGCTCTTGGAGTACTTATGAAAAAAGGATTAATCTATCAAGATGAAGAAGGAACTTATTTAAAATAGAATATTTAGATTTAAATTCTTATACTACTATATACTGATTGTAACTACATTGTTTTTGTAAAAAAGTATTGAACTCAATAAAATTTGCACAATAAAAAATCGAAGTAAAAATGAAAAATATTTTCTATTTACTTCGATTTTTTAAGTTTAACTATTTAGGAGAAATACACATGGATTTAATTCAGTTAAAAATAAAAAAAGATAATTCTCTAATAAAGTACATTAAGATTATCAGAAAATTTGATAACTCCTTATCTGTTAATGTTATTAAGGAAACTTATCTTCACTAGAATTTCTGGATAATTGGCTAAAGACTCTTAATCAAATAAATCTTGAGGTAGAAAAAGACATAGCTAGAGAAATAGAGTAGAAAAAATATATTTTATACTTTGAAATTTGAGAATAATGTAGATTTAAACATACAATAAGCGCTAGACTCTAAACCAACAAATAGTGGTATGCTATGAAGCATACCACTTGTTATTAATATCATTATTCTTCTGCATATAATTCCTTGTAAACTTACCTAATACATTATAAATAAACCTACTAATGTATGCAGAATCAATATATTTATTATTAATTTTGTATAAATTTACTTCCAACGCTTTAATGTCGGAAAGAACTTGTTCATCATTGTTCTTGCTTCATCTTCAGTCATATCCTTATTAGTTTGAATCATATGAGGTACACAAATCTCTATCATCTCTTCCATGCTTACATCAGCTGTAAATTCACCATCTTTGAAACAATAACTACAATAATCAGTACTTTTACTTCCATCTTTATTTGTCCCATATAATTCATCAGTTTGTCCCATTGGCATTGCACAACATTGGCAAAATTTAATTTCTTCCATTTTAAATCACTCCTTGTACTTTTCTTTGGCTCTTAACCATATTCAAATTATATCAATACTAATATGACATGTTTATGTCATATTAATAATAAAAAATGAAATAATTCCACTAAAATATTGTACTTTTAAGATGATTGAAAACTGGAACTTTAATAACTATCTTTCTTTTTTATTATGTAGGATTGTAGACTCTTTTGACATCCATTTTTTTCATAGAAATCTTCTACTCCTGGCTGTGCACCAAAATATAGCATAGTTGGGGTATTCTCTTTAGCAAGCTGAAAAAGCTTGCTACCAATGCCTTGTTTCTGATACTCTGGAAGAACAAGCAATTCTGTAATTGTTCCAAAATAATAACCATCTGAAAGAATTCGCAGACATCCTACAAGCACTTTATCATTATAAGCAGTTATATTCAAAGTTTTTGATAATGCAGTCTGTGTTTCATCCATATCATAATCTCCTGGCCATATCCTATTGACGAATGGTATAAACATTGAGGCATTAAGTTCTTGGTCATTAACTTTATATTCCATTATCTCTTGCACCTCCATAAATTTTAATTTATTAATTTATAATATTAACATTATATCATTCCCACATAGACACAACAATAAAAATCAGCATGCCTACATTTTCTAACACGTTTAATCATAAAGATATGTATGTAAAGGTAAGGATATATCAGTATAAGCCTATAATAAAAATGCCCCTATATCCGATAAAATAAGGATATATGAGCATATAAAAATTTATATTCTATTTACTTTAGTTTTTATTGCTGCTTCTTTAACTGCTTCAGCAACATTTTTTACAACATTTTTATTAAATACATCTGGTAATATATACTCTGGGCATATCTCTTCATCGCTTATAGTATTGGCAATTGCATATGCAGCAGCTATCTTCATCTCTTCATTAATCTCTTTAGCCTTAACATCAAGTGCTCCTCTAAATATTCCAGGGAAAGCCAAGACATTATTGACTTGATTAGGGAAATCTGAACGACCTGTTCCCATTATGAATGCTCCCCCTAGTTTCGCTTCTTCTGGCATTATCTCTGGAGTAGGGTTTGCCATTGCTAGTATTATTGGCTTTTCAGACATACTTTCAACCATTTCCTTTGTAACAGCTCCTGGACCTGAAACACCTATAAATACATCTTTTCCTTTTATAATATCCTTCAAAGAACCTTTTTCATTTCTTATATTAGTTACTTCTAACATTTCTTTCTGAACATAATTTAGATTTTCTATACTAGCCTCTAATGCACCACTTCTATCACATAATATTATATTTTTAACATTCATATTAAGTAGTATCTTTGCTATAGCTATACCAGCAGCTCCTGCTCCATTTATTACTATCTCTAAATCTTCTATTTTTTTATTTTCAATTAATTTTATTGAATTTATTATAGCCGCTGCAACAATTATTGCTGTTCCATGTTGGTCATCATGAAATACAGGTATACCTAAAGATTTTTTTAGTCTTTCTTCTATCTCAAAGCACCTTGGAGAAGATATGTCTTCCAAATTTATTCCTCCAAATACTGGTTCCATCAATTCAATAGATTTAACTATCTCATCTACATCATTAGTCTTTAGACATATAGGAAAGGCATCTACATTTGCAAATTGTTTAAATAATATAGCCTTACCTTCCATAACAGGTATAGATGCTTCTGCTCCAATATCACCCAATCCTAGTACAGCACTTCCATCACTAACTACTGCTACTAGATTTCCTTTAGAAGTATATCTATAAACATCTTCTTTATTTTCATGTATTTTTAAACAAGGTTCTGCAACTCCTGGCGTATATGCTGTTGATAAATCATCCTTATTTTTAATTTCCACCTTGCTCTCTACACTTATTTTTCCTTTATTGATTTCATGCATTTCTAATGCCAATTTTGCATAATCCTTAGACATCAATTTTCCTCCTTAAATTATATACAACTATTTTTTAATCTTGATATTCATATAAATTTATAAACTTTATTTGCATTCATAAAGTGCTCGACCTTGCTCATATATATTATTTCCATAACTATCTATAGCTACTGTAAGCTTAAGGTCTTCTACTACAATCTTTCTTATAGCTTCTGCTCCTAAATCTTCATATGCAATAATTTCACATGATTTTATTGAATTTGAAATATATGCCCCAGCTCCACCTATTGCAGCAAGGTAAACTGCTCCATATTTTTGCATCCCTTCTATGACTTCATCACTTCTTTTTCCTTTACCTATCATAAGTCTAAGACCTCTTTCTAAAAGAGGTATAGTCAAGTCATCCATTCTATAGCTAGTTGTTGGACCAGCAGCTCCTATAACTTCTCCTGGCTTTGTAGGAGTCGGTCCTACATAATATATTCCTTGACCATATACATCAAAAGGTAATTCCTCACCTTTATTTATACAATCTATCAGCCTTTTATGAGCAGCATCTCTTGCTGTATAAAGTATACCACTCAAACTAATAGTATCTCCACAATTTAATTTAGCTATATCAATTTCACTTACAGGTGTAGTTATTTTTATCATTTTATTTTCCTCCTAAATTACTACCTTCTTATGTCTTGATGCATGGCAGTTTATATTTACAACAACAGGAAGACCTGCTATATGTGTAGGAAAAGTCTCTATATTTAAGCCTAAAGCTGTTGTAGTTCCACCCAATCCTTGAGGCCCTATACCAAGCTTATTAATAGATGCTAATAATTCACTCTCAAGTTTAGCTATATTTTCATCTTTATTAAATTCTCCGAGTTCTCTAAAAAGTGCCTTTTTAGCTATTTGAGCACATTTATCCACAGTTCCTCCTATACCAACTCCAATTACCATAGGAGGACATGGGTTAGGTCCAGCTTCTGAAACTGTATCTATTATGAATTTTTTAATACCTTCTAAACCATCTGAAGGTTTTAACATTTTCATCTTGCTCATATTTTCACTTCCAAATCCCTTAGCTGCAAACTCTATTTTAACCTTATCACCCTTTACCATCTCATAATGGATAATAGCTGGTGTATTATCTTTTGTATTCACTCTGCTAATAGGACTTACAACAGACTTTCTTAAGTATCCTTCTTCATACCCCTGTCTTACTCCCTCATTTATAGCATCAGTAAGTGTATCTCCTTCAATTACAACATCTTGTCCTAATTCAACAAAAAATACAGCCATACCAGTATCTTGGCATATTGGTATATTTTTTTCTTTTGCTATTTCAGCATTTTCAACTAATATATTTAATATATTTTTTCCAACTTCACTCTTTTCACTTTTAGCTCTTTCTTTTATACAACTTAGAACATCTTCTCCTAAATATAGACTTGCTTCTATACAAAGTTTTTTTACATGTTCAACAATTTGTTCAGATTTTATTTTCCTCAATCGAACATCCCTCCATTACTTTATAAAAAATATTCGTGATTACACTTACACTTTACCATTATTCTTAAAATTTCTCAATATTTTTGTATAATTATATATAAGCAACTGAATATTTATTTAAGAGTTATTATTAATGTTATAAACAATATATATCCTATTATTAAGCACATAATCTCTATATTTTATATGTAATGCTTATTTTTTTATTACATCTACAAATTCTACCTGTATAAGCTTTTGTAAATCAAATGGTGACAGCTCTATTTGATAGCCTATTTTTCCTGCACTCACAATAATCGTCTCTAGATTTTTTGCACTTTCATTTACAAAAGTTCTATAAAGCTTTTTCATACCTATAGGAGAACATCCTCCTCTAATGTATCCTGTAAACTTATTTATATCTTTTACATGAATCATCTCCACACTTTTCTCTTTAGCTACCTTTGCGGCCTTTTTTAGGTCCAAATTTTCATGTACTGGTATTACATATACATATATATTCTTACTAACTCCTTGAGTTACTAGAGTCTTATACACTTCATTTACATCTCTTCCTATATCATGTGCTACCTCAACACCATCTACATGTTCACTTTTCACTTCATAAGACATTACTTTATAATCAATCTTATTTGAATCTAATATTCTCATAGCATTAGTCTTAACCATACATTCACTTCCCTTTTATAAAATACGAACATTACACATCTTTTCGAATATTCTGTACTATTTTAACGTAGCCTTATAGATTTTAAATAAGTATATTTTAAAATGACAATATTATTATAACTCTATATCAACTTCAAGACTTCATTTTTTTCCAATTCATTAGAATTTTTTAATATTTTTTTTATTCTAATTGGAGAATCTCCTAAAATGAATATTCTATCTGCTAAAAATAATGCTTCCTCTATATTATGAGTTACAAATAATACAGTTCTCTTTTCTTTTTTTAGTATCTTTCTAAAATTATCCATTATAATTTGTGTATTCTTTACATCAATAGATTTAAAAGGTTCATCCATTATAATATTTTTTGATGGGTATATAAACGCTCTGGCAATGTTTACTCTTTGTCTAAGACCACCACTAAGCATTTGTGGATAGAACTTTTTATATTCGCTAATTCCAACTAATTCTAAATACTCATCACAAATTTTATTTAGTTGAACCTTATTATAGTATCTATTTACGACTATCTTTATATTTTCTTCTACTGTTAACCAGTCTATAAGTCTATCATCTTGAAATATATAACTAGCTTCTAATTTATTTTCTACTCTATTCAATTCTTCTTTGATACTTAGATTGTCAGTATCATTTTTAATAATTCCACTTATTATGTTCAAAAGTGTAGTTTTTCCACAGCCAGATTTTCCAAGAATACAGTTAACCTCATTAACATAAAAATCAATATTAAAATTTTCAAATATAATACGATTGTCATACCTTTTATTTATATTTTCAATACTCAACTTTATCTTTTCCATAAAAAAGCTCTCCTTGCTAAAAACTTTTGAGTTATTTGTAAAATGGCAGAAATTAATAGAACGATAATTATCCATGCAAATATTCCAGATGTATTAAAATTAATTTTTTCAGTCTGTATCATAGTTCCAATACCATATGTAGGTTGACTATAGACCTCTCCTGCTATAGCAACTTTCAAGCTCAAAGAAAATGTTGACACTAGTATAGATATAATTTGAAATTTTATAGCTGGCAAATAAATTTTTAGTACCTTATCTATAAATCTTATTTTATATACACTTGCCATTTCTAATAGATTCTTATCTATATTCAATATAGCACCTAAAACGTTATCATATAATATAGGAAAAACTATAGCAAATCCAACTATAAAAGGCGTGCTATCTTTTTCAAACCAAATAAGTGCAAGTACTACCAATATCATAGTTGGTATTGAACGTGCTAAAGCATTAATTGGTTTTAATAAGTTTCTAAAAAATCTACTTAAATAGGACATTATTGACAATATAATAGCAAAAACCACAGCAAATAAAAAACTAAAAAAACATCTTCCCATAGAATAAAGTATGTCTATATAGAAATTAGAATTAAGTATGATTTCTTTAATACTATTAAATACTTGAACTACTGTTGGCAAAAAGATATCATTATCAATTTTCAAAGCAATAATTTGCCATAAAAATAAGAGGATAACACAAGAAAGTGTTACCTCTAATTTATCTATAAATTGTTCTTTATTTTTTTTATTTTTCAACAGAGTATATTGCTTCATCAGGTACTTTGCCTCCTAATGTCTTATCATCAAAATCAGCCAATTTATCATAGTAGTTTTTGTAGTCTTCAAGCATATCTTTAACTGGAATATATTTTAAATTAGCTCTTTCAAGAGCTTTTCCTATTATCTTTGATTCAGTAGATATTTTTATTTTTTCAGAATATGCACCTAATTCTTCAGGATTTTTATTTGCCCAATCTATACTATTTGATAATTGACCTACAAAAGAATCAATAAAATCTTTATTATCTCTTAAGAACTCAGATTTCACAATTAATGTAGATTGTGGATAGCCCTCTTTTGAGCTGCTCATTTCCTTCCATGAGTCATTTAAACTTTTTATGATTTTTATATCTGGATTTTTAGACATCAAAGCACTAAGTGCAGGTTCTGGAACAATACCTGTTGTAATTTTACCAGTAGCCAATAATGGTACTAATTCACTTGCTGAATTCACATAATTGAACTTTATATCTGAAGAACTTATACCCTTTTGCAATAAAATACTCTTCATAGTTATATCTGGAGTAAGCCCTTTACCTGTACATCCAACTTCTTTACCAAGCAAATCAGAATAGTCTTTTATATTTTCTGTTGATACTAAATAAAGTGAACCCATTCCTACAGTACCAACGATATTATATGATGAAGTTTTATTATATGCTATTGCAGCCATATTTGATGGAACTATAGCTATATCTACATCTTTTTTCATCACTCTCGTAGAGATTGCCTCTGGTGTCTTCTCAATACTATACTCTGTTTCATATCCCTCTTTAATTTCTGGATTTTCATTTGCAAGTTTAGCTATTGCTACTGCTGGCAATCCATCTGGAACAGCCACTTTTACTTCTTTAACAACTGATAACTCTTTTTTTGGAGATTTACTTTGCTCTGATGAACATCCTACCAAAAAAGTCACACCGAATACTACTAATAATATTATAGAAATATACTTTTTCATCTTTTCCTCCCAAAGCTAACATCTTATAAAATAATTATATTTATTTATATTAATTTCTGTTAATTTATCGAATTATCCTTCTTATTTAAATCTTTTTATTTATATTATCTTCTAATATCTTTTCTTTTTCTTAGTTGAACTTTTTTGTTGATTCTTATTAGTTTTGTTATTTGTATTGGCTCTTTTATTTTTATTTACACCTTTAGATGTATTTTTCTTAGAATTATTTCTATTAAAATAAGGCTTCTCATCTCTTGGCTTTATCAGACATCTATGCCCAAAACCAATTAAGTCTTCTCTCCCAGCTTCTACTAATGCAGAATATACTAATTCATAATTTCTAGGTGCTCTATACTGTAATAAAGCCCTTTGCATTGCCTTGTCACGTTTTGCTTTAGGTACATAAACTGGCTGCATTGTAAGTGGGTCTATACCTGTATAAAACATTGTCGTAGATAGAGTTCCAGGCGTAGGATAAAAGTCTTGAACCTGCTCTGGTTGATAATGAGTATCCCTTAAATACTCAGCTAACTCTATAGCACTATTTAATGTTGAACCAGGATGGCTAGACATTAAGTATGGTATTAAATATTGCTTTTTACCCAATTCTTCATTTATAGCAAAAAACTTCTGTCTAAACTTATCATAAGTTTTTCCTGCTGGTTTTTGCATATATTTTAAAACTTCTTCTGATATATGCTCTGGTGCTACCTTCAATTGACCACTTACATGATGCTCTATCAATTCTCTAAGGAACTTATTGTTTTTATCTGCCATTACATAATCATATCTGATACCAGAACGCACAAATACTTTTTTTATTTTAGGTAATTTTCTTACTGCTCTAAGTAAATGTAGATACTCACTATGGTCTGCATCTAAATTTTTACATGGTGATGGTGATAGACATTGTCTATTTTTACAAGCACCTTTAGTAATTTGTTTATTACATGCTGGCCTTCTAAAATTAGCTGTTGGCCCCCCAACATCATGTATATATCCTTTAAAATCATCTAAATTTGTTATTCCTATTGCTTCATCAATAATTGATTTTTCACTTCTACTTTGAACTGCTCTCCCTTGATGAAATGTTATTGCACAAAATGAACAACTTCCAAAACATCCTCTTGAGCTTACTATACTAAATTTAACTTCTTCTATCGCTGGTATACCACCAAATTTTTCATATACAGGATGGTATGTTTTTTGATATGGTAAACCATATACTTCATCTAATTCTTCTCTGCTAAGAGGCTTTTCTGGCTTATTTTGTACTAAATACTTACCTCCTTGAGGTTGAACAATTACATTTCCTCTAAATGGGTCTTGCTCATCATATTGAATTTTAAAAGCCTCTACATATTTCATTTTGTCTTCACATATTTCTTTATATGATGGAATTAATATATATTTATCATATATTTCATCCAAAGTATCTGCAACATAACATGTCCCATCAATGTGTCTAATATATCTTGGGGCATATCCATCATTAAGTGCATTTGCCACCTCTACAATCTGCTTTTCACTCATACCATAAACTAATAAATCAGCACCACTATCTATTAACATAGATTTTCTAACCTTATCACTCCAATAATCATAGTGTGCAAATCTTCTTAAACTGGCCTCAATACCACCTATGATTATTGCAACATCGCTATATGCTTCTCTTATTTTATTGCAATAAACTATAGTCGCTCTATCTGGTCTATAACCCATTTTTCCACCTGGAGAATACATATCTTTATCTCTGTGTTTTTTGCTAACAGAATAATGGTTAACCATTGAATCCATATTTCCTGCATTGACTAAGAATCCAAGTCTAGGCTTTCCTAACCTCATAAAGTCGTCTGTAGTCTTCCAATCTGGTTGTGCTATTATTCCAACCTTATATCCAGCATTCTCTAAAACCCTAGATATTATTGCTGTCCCAAAACTATGATGGTCTACATATGCGTCTCCTGTAACTAGAACAAAATCTAATTCTTCCCATCCTCTATCTATCATGTCTTGTTTACTTATTGGTAAAAACTTATTTTCCATATTATCACCTGCTCAATATATATTTAACAAATATTTTTCATACAAAAGTATCTTTTTATTTTGTTCTTAACGCTTAATTATATCACAAAAAATACTTAAAACCACAACTTAAATAATTTATATAGACATTTTAAGTCTAATAAATTTAAATTGTGATTTTAAGTAAATTCATAATACTATATTTTAAACATTTTCTTCAGGCTCAAAACTACTTACTTCATTCCCAAATATTAAGCATGCATCTTTACCATCAAACCATTTCAGAGTAGTTGTAGTTATATTTGCATTTATATCAAATTTTTTATTACGCATAAATGATTTACAAGTATCACTGCTATCTTTTAAATGCCTCATAGGACATTTTTTACAAGGTTTGTTTTGATTGTTTAAGATTGCCTTATAACATAAATCCCCTATATGAGTATTTGGTGCTGACTCAAGCATTTTTTTATTTATAAATAACAATTCATAAGTATTTCTATCAACAACATACGCCCATATATCCATATTGTCCATTACAGACTTTTGAATCTTTAAAGACTCTTCTAGCTTGTTTTGTATACGCATTTTTAATAAAAACATACTAAGTGTTTTAGATATAAAGGTTAGTGTATTTACTTCATCACTAGTCCACATACGATTATATGAACATTCATCAAAACCTACAAACCCTCTAAATTCATCACCCTCCAAAATTTTGCATTGTAATATTGAACGTATATCTTGTGGCTTAAGTATTTTTTTCTCATCACTACCCAAACTATCAATATCATTACAATAAAATAATCCATCTGCATTAAAGTTTAAAAGATAATTGCCTAAATCATCATAATAAATATTTTTAAGATTATCAATTTCTGAACTTATCCCCTCATTGCACCATTCAAATGTATTCTTACAAGTTAAATTGTCATCTGAGTTTTCAAATATATAGACACGACTTACATTAAAATGCCTACCTACAATATCTAGAATTAAGTTTACTGCCATTTCTATATCGTTTGATTCATATAGTATATCAAATATATAGTTTGTTATATGTTCTTTAAAAGTCCTATCTATATTGACATTTTCATACGTATTTCTTGTATTAGTTATATATTGTGCTTTATCAATTCTTTTATCATATAATGTATAACAATTTTTACCTTTTCCTTTAGCTGAATAAAGAGCTATGTCTGCACGTCTAAATAGCTGCATATAGTCCAGACCATCTTGTGGAAATCTAGCAATCCCTACACTTAAGGATATCTTATAATTGTTTCCTGCCCCTACAAAAGACCTTTCAAAGGCTTTAACCAATTCTTCAGCTTTATTTATAATATCTCTTATTTCAGAAACGTCTTTCATAAAAACAATAAACTCGTCTCCACCAATTCTTCCTACTATATCAGATGCCCTAAATAAATTAATTAAATCACTTGCAATTTCACTTAACACAGCATCCCCATATAAATGCCCTAAATTGTCATTTATTCCTTTAAAATCATCAATATCAATAATCATTAAAGCACCTTTTCTTTTTTTATCTAATGTTATGTACTCTTCTATAAGCGATTGAGATGCTTTTTTATTATATAAGTCTGTCAAAGGGTCTTTTTCTGCCCTTTCTTTCAATTTTTCAGCTTCTCGCTTTACCTCATCAATATCAGTCAAACTCCCTACAACCTTATAAGGCATTCCATTATCATCAAAAAGTGTTGTTGCCTTTATGCTAAACCAGGCATAAGTAGTATCCCTAATTCTAAGTCTAATTTCACACTCTTCATATTCACTACCTTCTGAAGTAAGTTTAATTAATGAAATAAATTTATCCATATCATCCTGATATATATCTACTGATTTAATTAGATTTTTTGTTGCATTTTCGGTTATAGGGTCATAGCCAAACTTATTATACCAGTTTGGTGAAATATTCATTTGGTCTTTTTCTATATCCCATTCTACTATGATATTTTGAGTCTGTTTTATAATAATCTCATGACGTTCTTCACTTTTTTTAAGCTGTTGTTCTAATAGTTTAGCAGAAGTAATATCTACAATAACACTACATAATACAGATTTCCCATCTTCATAAACTATTTTTCTACCTTTTAATAAAATCCATATAATAGTTCCATCCCTTTTCTCTATTCTTTGTTCACTCGCAAATGTATCACTTATTTTGAGTTGTTCATTAATACTATCAATAAGTCCTCTTCTATCATCTTTAAAAATCAGTTTTATTAACTTATTATTTAGTTCGTCTTTCAGTTGTTTACGTGTATATCCAATCATATTTAAATATCCTTCATTTAAATATATACTGTCAAAATCATCATTTATCTCAGTTATAACTATACCACCAACAATATTATTATTAATAGCTTCTATTTCAAATCGTTTTGAATTTAGCTCTTCTTGTGTCTTTTTAAGTTCTGTTATATCAGTTAAAACTCCCTGAATACACTCATTTCCTTTGTTATCCTTTATAGATTTACTTCTCTCTAAAATCCAAATTATACTTCCATCTTTTTTTACAATTCTATATTCAACTTCAATTTTATCTTGTTTTTCTAACTGATTTAGGATAGTACGATTAAACTTGTCTATATCTTCTTTGTAAATCATATCTTTAAATTTATTTTTAAATATTCTATTTAAATCTTCATCAGAGTAACCTGTAAGTTCTAGAAACCCTTGACTTACATATGACATAGTCATATATTCATCTTTCAGACAGTTTTTAACACCTCCTAGTATATTATCTGTAAGTGCTTTAAACTTTTCTTTTTCGTTTATAATGACCCTAGTATTATTATTTATAATGTAGGCTATGTATACTATGAAAATCAATATAACTAGTAGTATTTCCAATGCGAATATATATACATCATAAGATATATTTTCTGACTGAATAGACACTATTTCATTTGGTACAACAGAAAAAACATACCAATCATTAATCCCAAGTGGTCGATAATTTAGCATAAATTTCTCATTATCTAAATTATAATTAGAATATCCCGATTTATCATTTTTCATATTTTCTTTTATGGTTTTTATACAATCTACTTCATTACAATTATCTTTGTTGAAAAGTTTAAATATACAGGATATCATTTTACTATTTGTACTTTGAGCAATTATATCTCCATTTTTTTTTGCAACAAAAACATCTGCCTTTTCATCAAATGCTGATAATCCTAATAATTCATTTAACTTTGTTGAATCATAAATTCCACTTAAAACACCCACTATTTTCCCACTTTTATAAATGGGTGCTGATAAAACTATTATTTCTTTTTTATCGATACTAGATTTTAAAGGCTCTGATATATTCCTTTCCCCATTCTTAGCTTTTTTAAAGTAATCTCTATGTTGAATATTACTGATGATTCCATCATTAGAATAACTTTTTCCATCCAATCTAGAAACAGTCATACTAGTTAAAGAACTTCGATTTACACTAGAATCCATTAAATCAATTACCATTTCATCATTTATATTGTTCAAATTTCCAATAAAATTAGCAATAGATTCAAGCATGTCAAATTGACCACTAAGTTTTGTCTTGAGATTAATTATATTATGTTCTGTAAACTCGGACAAATATGTATGTGTGGTTTCCTTTAACTTATTATCTAATTTAAACTTGAACTTAAAAATAGCACCACCTGTTAAAATAATTATAATAATAAACAAGATACTAATACCTAATATTCTTGGCTTTAGTCTGTTAATCATACTCACATCCTCATTATATAATTATGTTATTTAATTCTTCAGTAGGAAATTATCTTAAAATAGAAAAAATATTTAACTAAAACCGAGTATTATTTATTCATTTTGCAAACATTTGCATTCATTCCTATTTTTAAGATTTTTTAATAAATATTTTATTTCTTCCTATATTAGAATTAAACAACATACTTTCAGATTTATTTATAAAACCTTGGTTCATACTTTACTCTTAATAAATATTAAAAACTCTAACTCTATTTTTAATTTATCAAAACTGATAATGTAATATATTCATTCCTTTTCTAATTAATTACTATCCCCTTAATTTCATACAAAAAAAATAATATGTATTATCGGATAATAATTCTAGCATAACATCATAATGTCCTTTTATTTTTTCATTTTTATAAGTGTGAAAATATAATTTATTATTATAAAACATAAATTTTCATTCTAAATTATAACATAGAATACTGCTATCTATATATTAAAATTATCCATTTTCTAAAAAAAGGTAACTATTATTAAAAATATTATCTTCTAGTGTTTATATATCATATATAACTTTGAACAAAAACAAGGGCTAAAAAGTGTAAATCTCACTTTTTAGCCCTTGTTTAATTATTCATTTATTTCATGTAGAAATAGCCCACATCTTACTTTAGGTTCAAACCATGTTGATTTTGCTGGCATTATCTTGCCTGCATCTGCTACTCTTATCAAATCCTCAATACTAGTTGGATACATTGCAAAAGCTATCTTCATATCTTCATTAACTCTTTTTTCTAATTCTTCAAGACCTCTTATACCACCAATAAAGTCAATTCTTTTATCTACTCTAGGATTCTCGATTCCTAAAACAGCATCAATAACATAGTCTTGTAATATAGAAATATCTAATGAATCAACAGGGTCTTCTATTTCTAATAAATTCTTATTAGCCTCCATTTTGTACCATTTATTGCCTAGATACATCCCGAAAGTTCCTTTTTTGTCAGGTTTATATTTTTCTTTTCCTTCTATTTCTTCTAGCTCAAAATTTTCTTTTATTTTATTTATAAATTCTTCCTCACTTAAACCATTTAAGTCTTTGATAACTCTATTATAATCCAAAACCATTAAGTTCTCATCTGGTGCAATCATAGCTATAAAATAATTAAATTCTTCTTTTCCAGTATAGTTTGGATTTTTAGCTCTCATTTCTTTTGCTACATTTTCTGCTGAAGCTGTCCTATGATGACCATCTGCAATATATAGATAATCTAATTTCCCAAATTCATCTACTAAATTACATATTATATCATCATTCTCAATCTTCCATACTGTATGCTCTATCTTGTCATCTGTTACAAAATCGTATAAAGGGTCATTATTATCCATAAAATCATTGATTATATCATCTATCAATCTTTGATGTTTATAAGTTACAAGTATAGTTCCCGTATTAGCATCACAGTATTTTATATGCTTAGTTCTATCAATTTCCTTTTCTGGTCGAGTGTATTCATGTTTTTTTATTGTCCCATTTAAGCTTTCATCAACTGATATGCATGCTACTATACCAACTTGAGCTCTACCATCCATGATTTGTTTATATATATATATACACTCTTTATCATCTTTTACTAGAATTTCTTGTTGTCGAAATTCATCTAAATTTTCTCGCGCTTTTAAATAAACTTTTTCATCATATAAATCTATATCTTCATCTAAATCAATTTCTGATTTATCTATATGCAAAAATGAATATGGATTCCCTTCTGCAATTTTTCTAGCTTCTTTACTGTTCATAACATCGTAAGGAAGTGCTGCTACTTTATCTACTATATATTTATTTGGTCTAATCGCCTTAAATGGTTTAATAGTTGCCATTACTCATTTCCCCCTAATTATATAAATATTTTATAATGCTACCTCTATTAGATTATTGAAGTCAAGAAAGAAATCTTGAATCACATTTACTATTTCTTCTCCTATTCTTTCTTGAGCTTCTACTGTAGATGCCCCAATATGAGGTGTAGGAGAAACTCTTGGATGATTTACTAAGTCTAGATTTAATGTAGGTTCTTGTTCATAAACATCTATAGCAGCTGCTGATAATTTACCTTCATCTAATGCTTTTAGTAAATCTTTCTCATCAACTAAACCGCCTCTTGCACAGTTTATTAAATAAGCACCATCTTTCATCTTGTTTATTTCTTTTTCAGTTATTACTGCCCCCTTATTCTTATCAAATGGTATGTGTAAAGATAAGAAATCTGCCTTTTCTAAAACTTCTTCCATATCACAGAATCTATATTTGTTAAAGCCTTGTGCTTCACCCATTATGTCAGTATATATGACATCCATACCTAATAGTTCGGCTCTCTTTGCAACTTCTTTTGCAATTCTTCCAAAACCGATAAGTCCAAGTGTCTTTCCATTAATTTCTGTACCTTTATATTTTTTCTTCTCCCATTTTCCATCTCTCATAGTTACATTTGCAGTATTTATGAATCTTGCAAGTACAAATAATTGACCTATTGTAAGCTCTGCAACAGATATACTACTTGCATTTGGAGTATTCATAACTTTTATGCCATTAGCTTCTGCATATTTAACATCTATGTTATCTAATCCTACTCCACCTCTTACTATTAACTTCAATTTTTTGCCCTCTAATGCTTTATCTATTACATCCTTAGTAACTTTAGTAGCTGAACGTACTACAAGTACATCAACATCTTTAAGTTTATCTCCTAAAACATCTTTTTCATAAAACTGCTCTATCACATTAAAATTTAACTCTCTCAATTTTCTCGCTGCTTCTTTCTCTATTCCATCAGTAATTAATATATTATACATAACAAACTCCTCCAATTTTTATTCACTTAATTTTCCCAATTTTTATTTTTTAAAGTATTTTTATCCATAAAACACTTTATTTAGTTTAACTTTCTGTTTATATAATTTTCAAAATATTTTTTTATTAAAGTCATATCAAATTTCCCTATTCTTTGTTAAAAATTTAATATGTAATTTTTATAAAATATATTCTACTATATATTCTAAATTTCTATTAAAAATACATAATTTTATAATATTATTTATTAAAACCTAATATATCATCAATATTATCTAATAATTCTTGTACATCTTCGACAGTATAGTCACCCATATGTGAAATTCTAAAAGTTTTTTCTTTTAAATCGCCATAGCCATTTGCTATCTGGAATCCTCGTTCTTGTAATTTTGAATTTAAATTTGATACACTAATACCTTGAGTATTTTCTATAACAGTAAGTGTATTGGATAAGTGATTTTCATTGGTAAAAATTTGGAAGTGTTTTTTAGCCCAGTTTCTAACTAAGTTTGCCATGTCTTCATGTCTGTTAAACCTGTTATCTAAGCCTTCATCTAATATATTATCTAATTGGAAATCTAAAGCGAACATGTGAGAAAGAGATGGTGTTGAAGGGTATTGGTAGTTTTTCTTGATTAAGTATTCATACATTGCTAACAAATCAAGATATACTCCTCTAAAAGGTACTTGCTTAGCTCTATCGATTGCTTTTTGAGAAAATGTGCAAATAGACATTCCTGGTGGTAATCCCAGTGCTTTTTGTACTGATGTTATACAAATATCTATTCCAATCTTATCAACCTCGACTTTTATTCCACCGGCTGAACTTACAGTGTCTACACAGTAGACCACATCTTTATACTTTTTAACAACTTCTCCAATTTCTTCTATTGGGTTTCTTATTCCAGTTGAAGTTTCATTGTGAGTTACAGTTATTAAATCGTATTCTCCAGTAGAAAGCACCTTATCAACCATTTCTGGTGTTGTTGCCTCTCCTAATTCAACTTTAAATATATCCGCTGGGACATTATTAGCCACTGCCATTTTGTACCATCTATCACCAAAGGATCCACAGGAAAATACTGCTGCCTTTTTGGATGTACAGGAACGAATGGAGCCTTCCATTAAACCAGTTCCGGATGACGTGGATAAAAGTATCGTGTTGTTTGTATAGAATAGTTTTTGCATTTTTTCACTTATACTCTTTTGGAGTACAGATGCATCTTTTCCTCTATGTCCTATCATTGGTGTAGCCATCTTTTGCAAGACTTCTTCTTTAACATCAATAGGACCAGGAATAAATAATTTCTTACTCATTATAATTCCCCCCTTTTTTAGTTTGTAATATGGATAGCGTTTTTACTGTCCTTATTTTTAATAACTATAATATCAAGCTGAATTAACTATGTCAACATAAAATTTATTTTTTATATATAATTTTTATTATATATTTTATGAAATCATTCATTTTGCACATCATCACAAGTCTGAATATTCTGAAATATACTCTCAAAAAAAATAGACTTTTTAGCTATGTAAATTAATTTTTTTGATATGTAAATTTAATGCTATTAAGAGAAATCTTTTTAGTATAGCTAATTTATTTTTATTTTATATTTTTTATAGAATTTTTTAATTTTATGTTTTTTAGATATAAACTTTTTTTAATTAAAGTTCAATATATTCTACATTTTCTTTTGATTCTTCGAAAAACCATTCTTCATCAGAAAAGTCACCTTCTGAAATTTGACCAATAGGCATTTTCATATATTTTCCAGTTGCTGTCACTGCTACATCTCCATTTGGTAGAATGATTTCACCTGTACCTTCAAACAATTTCCTATTTTCTTTAGTTATTCTTCCAACAACTTTTATAGTCGCATCCGTTGGCACTGGCTTTTTATATTTCAATTCTAAAGATACTGTCACTCCCCAAATTTGGTCATCATTTATACTTACAGCTCTTCCAATAGTCTCATCCAATATTGCAGCAGACATACCTCCATGTACTCTTCCTGGATAACTCTGATGCCAATCTTTTGTATTACAAATTGATACAAGTTCTCCATTTTCAAGTTCATAAAAATCTGCTTTAAGTCCTAGTTCATTTTGTGTTCCACAAACTAAACAAGATTTGCTACTATTTTGCTTCTTTAAAACCTTATACTTTGCCAAAAAATCCATCTCCTAACCTACATTGATAGTTGCTTAATATTAAATAATTCTAAAATATATTATATAATATTAATTAAATACCTGCAAACTTCTAATACTAAAAATAGACTATTTCGATATGATGACTTTAATCTTATGTATTACTTTCTAAAAAAACACAATATGGTTTTATGTAATTGAAATTACTCAAAACCATATTGTGCTCTAAAAATAAACTATATTAAAACAGATTTTTTACTAATTTCCCAAATCATACATTCAATCTGTATTATATAAATTAAATTATAATTCTAAATTTCATTTACTATTAATTCGCCCATTTCCTTAGTTCCTACAACAGTTCCCATACCATTATAAATATCACTAGTTCTATAGCCTTTATTAAGTACACTTTGCACAGCATCTTCAATACACTTAGCTTCCTCTTCTAAATTAAAACTATGTCTTAGCATCATGCTTACAGATAGAATAGTTGCAATTGGGTTTACAATATTTTTTCCTGCTATATCAGGTGCACTTCCATGTATTGGCTCATACATACCAAAACTATCTTCTCTAAGTGATGCTGATGGTAACATACCTATAGAACCTGTAATCATGGATGCTTCATCAGATATTATATCTCCAAATATATTATTAGTTACTATTACGTCAAACTGACTAGGGTCTCTTACAACTTGCATCGCAGCATTATCAACATACATATGAGATAACTCTACATCCTCAAACTCTTTAGCTAGTTCTTCCATTATACTTCTCCATAGTCTTGAACTCTCAAGCACATTTGCCTTATCCACACTTATAAGTTTTCCTTTTCTATCTCTAGCTATTTCAAAAGCTCTTTTTCCAATTCTTCTTATTTCATTCTCGTTATATGTCTCTACATCATAAGCATTTTCAATGCCATCAATAATTTTTCTTCCACGTTCTCCAAAATAAATGCCCCCTGTTAACTCTCTCACAACAATAAAATCAATGCCTTTCTCAACTATATCTGCTCTAAGTGGTGAAGCTTCTTTTATACTTTCATACATTGTAGCTGGTCTTAAGTTGGCAAATAATCCCAATGACTCTCTTAACTTTAAAAGACCTGCTTCTGGTCTTATATCACCCTTACATTTATCCCACTTTGGACCTCCAACAGCACCAAGTAATACAGCCTCACTTTTTCGACAAACTTCAACAGTTTTATTTGGTAAAGCCTCTCCAGTTTCATCTATAGCACATCCTCCAGCTAATACATATTCACAATCGAATCTATGGTTAAATTTAAAGCAAATTTTATTTAGAACCTTTATACCTTCTTCTATTATTTCTGGTCCAACACCATCACCTTTTATGACTGCTATATTATAATTCATAACCCACTACCCCCTGTTTACTTTTATTGAATTGATTAAGCCTTCATTTAGTATAATATTTTGCATAAACTCAGGAAATGGTTCTGCCTTATACTCTTTTCCTTTTGTTATATTTTTTATGACACCTGTAGAAAAATCTACTTCTATATTATCTCCTTCTTCTATATTGTTAGCAGCCTCTTCACATTCAAGTATAGGAAGCCCTATATTTATAGAGTTTCTAAAGAATATTCTAGCAAAAGTAGAAGCAATTACACAGGATACTCCACTTTCTTTTATTACAATTGGAGCATGTTCTCTTGATGAACCACAACCAAAGTTTTTAGTGGCAACTATAATGTCTCCTTTTTTTACCTTAGAAACAAATTTATCATCAATATCCTCCATACAATGCATAGCTAATTCTTTATAATCAGCTATATTTAAATATCTAGCTGGTATTATTACATCTGTATCTATATTATCTCCGAATTTAAAAACACTTCCATTAGCAATCATAAACTTTACCTCCTTTAAATTATCTCTGATGGTTTTGATATTTTACCAGCTATAGCTGATGCTGCTGCTACAGCTGGGCTTGAAAGATATACTTCTGAATCAACATGCCCCATTCTTCCTACAAAGTTCCTATTTGTTGTTGAAATTGATTTTTCTCCTGATGCAAGTATTCCCATATGACCTCCTAAACAAGGTCCACAAGTTGGAGTGGAAACTGCTGCTCCTGCCTCTATAAATGTAGTGATATAACCCCTTTCTATAGCTTCAAGATATACTTGTTGAGTTCCAGGGAATATCATTACTCTGACTCCATCTGCTACTTTTTTACCTTTCATGATTTCAGCCGCTACTTCAAGGTCTGATATTCTTCCATTTGTACAAGAACCGATTACAACTTGGTCTATCTTTATATCTTTATCAATCTCATCTACTGTTTTAGTGTTTTCAGGAAGATGAGGAAAAGCTACTGTCTCTCTTAATTCAGCTAAATCAATTTCATATACTTCATCATAAACAGCATCTTCATCTGCTTCATATACATTTACATCTTTCGTTATTGTTGTACACTTATGTGAATTTATATATTCCATAGTTTTATCATCTACTGAAAAAATTCCATTTTTAGCACCTGCTTCTATTGCCATATTACAAATAGTAAATCTATCATCCATAGATAAATACTTTACTCCATCTCCGCAAAACTCCATTGACTTATAAAGTGCACCATCAACGCCTATCTTACCTATTATATGAAGTATTACATCTTTACCACTTATCCATTTATTTGGTTTATTCTTCAATATAAATTTTATTGCTCCAGGTACCTTAAACCAACATTTTCCTGTGGCCATGCCTGCTCCCATGTCAGTTGAGCCTACTCCAGTGGAAAATGCTCCTAAGGCTCCATATGTGCAAGTATGAGAATCTGCACCTATAATTACATCTCCAGCTGTTACTATCCCTTTTTCAGGAAGAAGAACATGTTCTATTCCCATCTCTCCTACATCAAAGAAATTTATAACGCCTTTTGACTTCGCAAAACTTCTTGTAAACTTACATTGCTCTGCACTTTTTATATCTTTGTTAGGTGCAAAGTGGTCTAAGACCATTACTACTTTAGTCTTATCATAAACATCTTCAATACCTAATTTTTCGAACTCTCTAATGGCTACTGGTGATGTTATATCATTTCCTAAAACTATATCTAAATCTGCTTCAATTAGCTGCCCTTTCTTAACCTCATTTAAATTAGCATGTTTTGCTAAGATTTTCTGTGTCATAGTCATCCCCATCTTTTACTTCCTCCTCAATATAACTTTTATTTATCGCGTTCATAAGTGCATTAATAGCTGCTGTATTTATATTTTCTGATATACTTACACCAAAATAGACTTTATCATTGTGTTCTATCCCTACATAAGCGACACCTCTTGAATGTGAGCCTTCTTCTAATGCATGCTCCCAATAGTACCTGAATTTGTAATCTTTCATGCCACATTCTTTTAATGCATTATTAAATGAATCTACAGGTCCATTTCCTATACCAACAATTCTTTGTTCATTTCCCATGTAAGTTACTCTTGCGGTCATCTCAATCATATTAGTATCATTAGAATCATCATTTTCATAGTTTAGTTCATCCATTGATTTTATTTTATATTTTTTAACTTTATAAGGGCTCTCAACATCAATATATTCCTTCTTAAATAAGTTAAATATTGCTTCACTGCTAAGTTCTTCCCCTATTCTATCAGATTCCATTTTTACTACATTTCCAAAATCAGAATGCATATTCTTAGGTATCATAAATCCATAATCTGTTTCCATTATATAAACAGCTCCTCCTTTTCCGGATTGGCTATTTATTCTAATAATCTCTTTGTATTCTCTTCCTATATCATGAGGGTCTATTGGTAAATATGGAACTTCCCAGTAATCATTAGCTCTGTTTTTCATTGCTATCATGCCTTTTCTAATAGCATCTTGATGAGAACCAGAAAAAGCACAATGTACAAGATTCCCTGCATATGGATGTCTATCATGGACTACAAGTTTTGTACATCCCTCATATATTTCTCTTATCTTATCAATATTGCTAAAATCTAACTCTGGGTCTATTCCTTGTGTATAAAGATTAAGTCCGACATTCACTATATCCATATTCCCAGTTCTTTCACCATTTCCAAATAAGGTACCCTCAAGTCTATCTGCCCCAGCTAATAATCCAAGTTCACTTGCTGCTGTACAAGTCCCTCTATCATTATGAGTATGCAAACTTAATATGATAGAATCTCTACAACTTACATTTTCACAAAACCATTCTATTTGGTCTGCGTATACATTTGGTGTTGCCATTTCCACTGTTGATGGAAGATTTATTATCACTTTCTTTTGTGGAGTTGGCTTCCAGACATCTATCACTGCCTCACATATTTCAAGTGCATAATCCATTTCTGTTCCTGTAAAACTTTCTGGTGAATATTCAAAAGTAAACTCTGTCTCTGGATATTTTTTTATCTCTTCATTGAACAATTTTGCCCCTTCAACTGCTATATCTATTATTTCTTGCTTACTCATATTAAAGACTACTTCTCTTTGAAGAACTGATGTAGAATTATATAAATGTATAATTGCTTTCTTACACCCTCTTATTGATTCAAATGTTTTTTCTATAAGATGAGCTCTGGATTGTGTAAGAACTTGTATAGTTACATCATCTGGAATCATATTCTCATCTATTAATTTTCTTAAGAATGTGTACTCTGTATTTGATGCTGATGGAAATCCCACTTCTATTTCCTTAAATCCTGTATCTAAAAGCATTTTGAACATTCTGACTTTTTCATCTACACTCATAGGTGTTGGTAGTGATTGATTTCCATCCCTTAAATCAACACTACACCAAATTGGAGCCTTAAATATCTCTTTGTCTGGCCATTTACGATTTTCTATTTGCATTTTTCCATACTTTTTATACTTTCCATATTTCATGTTATTTCCCCCTTTTATGTTTTTTGTATCCAGTATACCTTATATCGACGCAATCCTACCCCATTTAATTCATAAGAATAAATATTAATTTTATCATTAGAATAAAAATAACCCCATCTCTAGTAAAATTAGAGACGAGGTTTTGCTCGCGGTACCACTCTATTTAGCTTTCTAAAAAGCTCTCTTAGTAATAGCCAACATAAATAATTATAATGACTATATTTCCTATAACGTGGAATTACTCCGATTATCCTAAGACATAAATCTTAGGAAACAGCTCCTAGACAAGTTCAGAACTATCAACTACTAAATCACACCATACTTTAGCTCTCTGAAAGTTTCATTGTTCTTACTGCTTCTATTCATCGCTTTTTTAATCATTTAAATTTTCTAAATATTTTGATTTAATAGTTATTATATACACATTAAAATATATTGTCAACACAAAAAAAATAAATATCTATATTTTTTTATTTTTTATTTTTAACAAGTAATTTTATAAACCATGCTAACTATTGAAAACAGTATAGTGTTATCCCTTAAATTTTTTCAACTTTTCGTCTATAATATTTAATAATTTTTTTTCATCTTCAAAGCTCAGTGCACTCAATCTTATTTTATAATTAGAATCGTCTGTGTATATATTTAATACTTTTTTTACCACTTCTATTTTTTCTATTATTTTATAGTTAAACTTTTGATTTTTTTTGGATTTTATACTGAATATACATTGATTATTTATTAATATTGAATGATTATCAAGAGTAAGATACACTTTTCCCTCATATTTATTAAAAAAATCACGTCCTTGTTTAAAAAGAAAAACTGCTGTTACTATACATAAAAGATATAAGATTTTGGTTGAATATATAAAAATTGTAGCTAAAATTACAAGTGCTAAAAGCATATATATAACCATTCCTTTTTTAAAATAACCATTGTCATAATAATTCATATAGATAAACTTATTTTTACTCAAATTTTTTCACTCCCACGATTCTAAAAATTTATATCAAAAAACTCTATAATTTCGTCTTCATGATAATTTATGACCAATTCATCTGGGAAATCTACTGATTTTAAAACTTTCTCTGCATTTTCAAATTCGCCTATAGAATAACATATATGAGAGTCTGTACCAAGAATCACTCTTACCCCATGTGTTTTACATAACATTAACATGTGACTTGCATTTTCCCAAGTTCCAGTTCTATGAGAGTTTGAACTTAATGAAGAATTATTTATTTCCAAAAGAATATTTTTTTCTTTAGCTTTCTTTACTATAGATTCATAATCTAAAGGATATCTACTATCATCTGGATGACCAATTATTTTTACTTTAGGTTTATCCATTACATTCAAAATAGCATTTGTATTTTCTTCTTTTGTTCCTGAAATTATACAAGGTCTATGAAGACTTGCAATTACATAGTCTAGATGCTGTAACATATCTTCCTGAACATCTAAATTTCCATCATAATCCATTATATTTCCTTCTATTCCTCTAAGGACTCTTACATCTTGTACTTTTCGTGGAAGTAGATGTAAATTATAAAAATAAAATGGATGTGGCCCTCCTGGCATATTAGGTCCATGGTCTGATATTCCTAGATATTTTATATTTTTATGAACTGCTTCTTCGACATTTTCTTTAAAAGTACTATGTGCATGTCCACTTATTAAGGTATGACAATGTACATCTATAATAGACTTTTTCATTAAGTTTCCTCCTGATATTTTATATAATTTTTTGTAGATAGCTAAAGGGCTATTTCAAAACTAAAGCTGTCATAATAGACAGAGTAATGTTTTAAAACAGCCCCATTTTAAATTATTTTATACTTCTAAATCTTTAAATTTATCTTTAAATAATTCTCCAATACTTCCTAAAGATTCCTCTACTTCTAGGTATTCTGTTATATCTTCTTCTGGCTCTCTAGTCGCTTCTTTTACTGAAACTAACATTCTTTTAGTCTTTGGTTTAAAGTCAAGAATTTTAACTTTAACTTCATCTCCAATATTAACAATATTAGTAACTTTAGCAACTCTAGTATCGCTCAATTCAGATATCGGTAAATAAGCATCTACACCTTCTTTAATTTGAACAAAAGCTCCCTTTTCTATTATTCTAAGAACCTTAGCATTAACAACATCATCAATTTTCACTTCTTTTGCTATTAAATCCCATGGGTCATTATTTATGTCTTTTAATGCTAATGCAATTTTTTTAGTATCTTTATTTACATCTAACACATAAACTTCTACTTCTTGACCTTCTGAAACAACATCTTCAACATTTTCAACCCTTGCCCAAGCTAAATTATTTATATGTGCTAATCCTTCAATTCCACCAATATCCACAAATGCTCCATAAGACATTATCTTCGTTACTTTACCATCTCTTTTTTGTCCAACTTCAAGAGAATTAAATAATTCTTCTTTTGCTACTTTAATACGAGCTTTTTCTTCTTCTCTTTCTTGTTTGATTCTAGCTCTTTCAGCTTCTTTTTCTGCTTTAATTTGAGCTCTTCTTTCTTCTTTCTCTTTATTTATACGTTCTTGTAATACATCTCTATGAGATGCTACAAGTCTATTCTTTCTAATATCAAAGTCTCTTATATAAACTTCTAAATTAAGACCAACAAATTTAGATGTATCTGTAATAAACTTTGTATCAAGTTGAGAGATTGGTATAAAAAATGTATATGTATTGTAATTAGCAAATACACCTTTGTCTATATTTTTTTCAACATTTACAGTTATTATTCTATGTTCATCATAAGCTTTTTGTAATTCTGCAAAATCATTTCTTTTATCAAGTTGTAATTTAGATAAAGTTATTGTCCCATCTTTTTGAGATACTTTTGTTATTACAGCACTTACTTCATCACCTATATGGTATAAGTCTTCTATATATTGATTTTTTTCTATGTTTAATTCACTTATAGGTATTATCCCATCAAACCCGTAGTCTAATCCTAATTGTACTTCATCATTTCTCACTGCAATTATTTTTCCAGTTATTAATTCTCCAACTTTCACTTTGCTGAATACTTGTTCTTGCTGGTCAAGTAATTCTTGCATTGTTAAATCATTTTCCATTATATAAACATCCTTTCCTTTTATTAATTATCATATCTGTAAATATTATACCATTAATAT
>NZ_JAGWCW010000020.1:0-71079 GCF_020657835.1 Clostridioides sp. ZZV14-6387 | reverse complement strand
TTAAGTGTCTGTTCATCTATTATATTATTGTATTTCAAGTCCAATCTTAGCACATTTTTATAAATTTATCACTATATTTATATCTTATAATAATATTTTCCCTTAAAATATGCAACTATTATAAAAATTTTTTTTTACATTTATAAATTCTAAAAACCATATATAACTAAAATATTGTAAGTTTTTAACTACATTAAGTTATATATGGTTTTTATATTTATGTATATTCATTGTAGTTATTTGTCCTATTACATGGTTGCAATCATGCTTAAAACAGCTGTTATGCTTGTTAACACAAGAATCCCTACAATCCCAACAGCTATTATTCTATTAATTTTTTTCTGACTTGATTTTGCCACAGTACATCACCTTTCACTAATTATTTTTGAATTTCAAGTTCTCTAACATCAGAGACCTCAGATAAACTTAATTCTTCATCTGTACTATTGTATAACACATTTTTATCTTTATCAAATTCGTCACATACATGTTTTAGATACTTTATAAAATCTTTCTTAAGGTCCTCTTTCTTTAGAGCAAAATCAACAGTAGCTTCTAAAAATCCTAACTTATCACCAACATCATATCTTTTTCCTTCAAAATCGTATGCATACATAGCTTCTTTTTTAGACAATATTTTTAGAGCATCTGTTAGTTGCACCTCTCCACCTTTACCTGGTGGTAAATCCTTAAGAATATCAAATATTTCAGGAGTTATTATATATCTACCTAAGATAGCAATATTTGAAGGAGCTTTTCCTGGCTCTGGCTTTTCTACCATATCTTTTACCTTATAAACTCTACCTTCTATATTTTTTGCCTCTATTATACCATATTTATTAGTATCTTCTGAATTCACTTTTTGAACTCCTAATATTGTAGTTCTATATTCTTCATATGCATCTGTTAATTGCTTTAAACAAGGTACATCATTATCTACAATATCATCACCTAACATTACTGCAAAAGGTTCATCACCTATAAAGTGTCTAGCACAGTAAATTGCATCTCCTAATCCTTTTGGCTCTTTCTGTCTTATATAATGTATGTTAATCATGTTAGATATATTTTGGACTATCTCTAACAATTCCTTTTTACCTTTTTTCTCCAAATCAAGTTCCAATTCTACGGATTTATCAAAGTGGTCTTCAATAGATTTTTTATTTCTACCAGTTATTATTAGTATTTCCTCTATTCCTGAGGCCACAGCTTCTTCTATTATGTATTGTAGCGTTGGCTTATCAACTATTGGTAACATTTCTTTTGGTTGCGCCTTAGTAGCTGGCAAAAACCTAGTCCCTAAACCTGCTGCTGGTATTACAGCTTTTTTAACTTTAATTTGCATAGAATCATCTCCCACTAATTAATAAATAAAAAGTCCTATCTTCAATAGGACTTTAAACTTTTAGTATATTTTAACATTAATTCGATATATTTACCATGTGGATTATAATAATCTTTTATAATAGCTTTTCAAGTTCTGCTACTAAACTGTCAAATTTTTTAATTGTATTTTCTATAGGTTTTGTATTAGTTAAGTTTATCCCACTTGATTTTAACAAGTTTATTGGATAATCTGAGCTTCCTTTTTTAAGAAAATTTATATAGTTGTCTGAGCCATTTTTTAGTATGTCTTGGGCAAAACTTACTCCTGCGCTACAACCTGTTGCATATTTATAGACATAGAAACTATTGTAAAAGTGTGGGATTCTAGCCCATCCGACCTTAGATAATTGGTCTAATTCATAGCTTTGTCCATAATATTTTTTAAGAAGTTGTCCCCAAACATCATTTAGTACTAGTGCATTTACACTCTTCTCTTTTTCAACTAACTCATGTATAGTCTTTTCAAATTCAGCATACATTGTTTGTGTATAAAGAGTATCTTTTATCAAGTCTAAATATTGTGTTATATAATAAGCTTTTTCATCATTACCTTTGGCTTCTCTTATAAGCATTTCATAAAGTAAAGCTTCATTAGTTGTAGATGCAACCTCATGAGTAAATATAGATGGATTTGAATTAAAATAATTTTGATTCTTAGAACTTAAATATTCGTATACAGCATGACCAAGTTCATGAGATAATGTTGAAACTGAACTTAATGAATTATTATAATTCAAAAGTACATATGGATGATTTTCATAAACAGATAAGCAATATCCACCACTCACTTTATTTTCATGTGAATAAACATCTACCCATTTTTCATTGAAAGCTTTATAGACTACATCATTATATTCTTTTCCTAGAGGTGATAACGCTGAATATACTATACTCTGCGCTTTCTCATAGTTAATATTATTATCAACAGCCTTAACTATAGGCACAAACATATCATATGAATGGACCTTATCTAATTTTAAGACTTTTTTTCTTAAATCTATATATTTGTGTAAACTGTCCATGTTCCCATTTACAGTTCTTATTAGATTATTGTATACTTTTTCATCTACATTATCAGATTCCAAATACATTTCTAGCGAAGACTCATATCCTCTCTCTTGAGAATAAAAAATGTTCTTTTTAACTTGACCAGTAATCAAGCCTGCAATTGTATTTAGATTATCATTGTAAGTTATAAGTTCATCTTGATAAGCTTTTTTTCTATTTTCTCTATCTGATGATTCTAGCTCACTAGCATATTGAGCTGGTGTTAAATTAGTTTTTCTATCCATATTTCTAAACAATTCATAAACTTGACTTGGAAGACTACTTATAGAAGACACTTTGCTTAGGATGTCTTCTGACTTATCATCTAAATAATGCACTTTGTTTCTTCTTATATCTCTTAAATATGCACCATATTTTCTATTTATATTTTTATTTGAAATAATTTTCTTATAATCTTTATTTGATAATTTTAATATCTCTAATTCTAAATCTGAACAAATTCCCATATAGTTTCCATAAGATTTACTCATAATATCATTCATATCTAAGTATTTATATGAATTTTTATTAGTATCTTGTTTTAATTTTACATAGGCAGATAGTCTATTTAATCTTATATCAAGTTTTTCCTTGATATTTAAGGCAAAAGACAAATGTGTTGGCGATTTTGTTACTTTACCTATGTAATTTTTTAACTCTTTCGTATCTTTATCAAAACTCTTAAGTTCTTTTTTCCATTGGTCATCACTTTTAAACAAAGATTGTAAGTTCCAACATGTTTTTTCATAATCTATTTCTTGTTTTTTTTCAGCATCATCTTCAGTATCATTATTCATGACAGTAACTGCTCTATCATTATTCTTTTGATATCCTTGGTCAGCTTTTATACTTATTATTAACATGCAAAAAATAGAAATAAATAAAGGTATTATTGCTTTGCACAATTTTCTATTCATAAAAAGCCATCCTTTCAATAAATTTACTTAATAATAGGATGGCTTTTTTTAGATATATTATTCAATTATTCATACTATATAAATAAATATCGAATTAATAGTTATCCACATAATAATCAACATATTCACAGGCTTTGTTTACCTAGAAATTTAGTTATTTCAACATGAATCTCTTTTGATAATAGCTTTTGTTTTTTCTTTTTTTACATTTTATTAACATTTATGCCATACTTATCAACAAATTTTGTTGATTTATATGTTTTTTTTGTTAATAACTATACTTTTTTCAAAAGTCTATTAACATATTATACACAAGTTATCCACATATTATACACAGAATTTTATAAACTTTATTTTGTACATATCTTCGTAACTAAAGCAGTCATATCATCTTCGATTTGTAACGCTTGTAACTCTAATGCTCTATCTAATATTAAATTTGAAATTTCTTTTGGATTTGTAGTCTCTATATTCTTTAAGAAGTATATTAACCAATTATCTCCCAAATTGTTATTTCTTCCTGCATCTACAATTCCATCAGAAACCATTATGACATAGTCTCCCTCCTTAACTTTTACATTTTTTCTATCAATTTTTACATCAGATAATATACCCACAGGTAATGATGATGATGATATTAAATCGACTTCTCCATCACCTCTTTTTATATAGGTAGAACACGCTCCCATCTTTATAGTTTCTAAACAACCTCGTTTTAAATCTAAAATTCCTAAATCTAAGGTTGAAAACATCTCCTCTGAAGACTTTAATAGCAACATATTATTTATAGTATCTATAACTATTTCGTCTTTAATTTTTGCATCTATCATTTTTTCTAATATATCAATAGTGGCAGAGGATTCTTCATATGCTTTTTTACCTTTTCCCATACCATCACTTATAGCCATCATATATTTACCATCATTTATCTCCATATATGTGTAATTGTCTCCACAAAGAATATGCCCATCCCTTGACATGGCTGAAACTTCTGTAACAGCCTTATATTTCTGAGATTTAACGAATGTTGCCTTACATTTACCTCCTAAACAATGGCACCCTATTTTTCTAACAGACATATTTTCACCTACTAGGTCTGAAATTATGTTTACAATTTTATCTTCACACATACAACCATCATGACAAGTTTTCTTTTCTATAGATATTTCAAATTCACTGTTACTTTTCGTTAAGTAACTTACTTTATCAACAGTTATGTCATATCTCTCTAATTGCTCATATATATTTTTTTCTTTTTCTATATCCAACATTATATCGCTCTCTAAATCTTGAGACAATGATTTAATTGATTTTGAAATACTTCTTATTTGATTTGCTATTAATTTTCTACTTTCTGAAAACTTCACACTCCAATCATAATCTAATACAAACATTTTGTAATAGTGATTTGATATTTTCACTATTGACTCTGGTTTCATACATTCCTTTCTAAAGTTTTTAGGTATATCGTTTAGATTTAACTCCCCTTTCTCTTCAATTTTTTCAAGAATGTTATATATCATAGTGTATGTATGATTAAATCTTGATTCCCAACACATTCTTCTCATACTACAACTTTTACATTCATCATTATGAATCATATCTATTACATTTGCTATATCTCTTTGGTCTAGTACCTTATCTTTTTCTCTTATCTTATCAAATGTATCTGCAAGGTCATCGTAAGTTTTATAAATACTATTTAATCGACTATTAGTTAAGTTCTTACTTCTCATAATATAATCGTATACGATTTCATTTGAAGCTACATTACTTTTTATTAATTTTTCAATCTTACTAAACAACTTCTCTGGTAACACTATAACTATTAAACAGCCTAACAATATATCTCTTAATTGCATCATATTAGAAGTAATACCAGAAGTATATAGGTATATTATTGTCCAACTTAGAATATATCCTAATATACAGAAATATTTATTTATTTTATTAAATGCACCACTTATTAATCCTGAAAAAGAATATATACCCATATAAATGGCTGATGTTATGTTATTTAAAATGGATGCTACGCCAATAATTACACCACTAGATGCTCCCATCGTAGCTCCTCCTACTATTGAGGTCAGTAATATCAATACGGTGGACAAAATGGTCCTTATCGATATTCCAAACAAGGATATATCACCTATTCCCATTATGCTAAAGGTTAGCAGTAAACTTATTGATATAGCTTCTTCTGTCCGTACGGACATCCTATTGTTGACATTGGCCATCAAACCTATCCCATAAGAAAATACATATACAGATATAAACATTATTATTGCTTCTACACCTGCTATAAGAAGATTATACATATACCTATTTGAAAAGAAAGCTTGTCCCATGGAAATTGGAAGTAATATCATTGCACTTATAAATGCCACCTTAGCAATTGAATCTGATAATTTTAACTTTTTATTCACTGCCATAAATATTGTAAGGCACACAGCATATTTTGCTACATTTCCAAAATCATTAGATGATAACAATATTCCTAATAATGTTGATATGAATACAGGTATCTTGTACTTGTCAATCTTTGATGCACATATAAAAAAGGCAATTCCTAAAGGAGCTACAGAGTCTACTATAATAGACCTACTAAGTAAAAATCCCATTACGGCGAATGCCACCGTAGTAAAATCAATATATCCGCTTATTAATTTTATGACATTTGGTTTTACAGTCTTACTCTCCACAACTGCTACACTTCTTTGCATAAAAAAACCTCCTCTTTTGTTTATATTAAGAATTGTAACAAAGAGGAGTAATTTTTTTTGTCATAATCGGTTTTAAAAATCAAAAAATATTAATACATTTTTTTTGACTTTTGACATATTAAGCCTTCCAAATTATCGTATTCACTTACGGTTATTTCTTCTATTTCTAATTTTTCCATTATTATATTCAATATTTTTACACCAGCAGTTATAATATCCGCACGTTTTTCTTGTAGGCCTTTTAAGTTCTTTTTATCACTTAATGTCATGTTTATTAATTTTTGTAGAATTTCTTCTATTTCTTTTTTGTGTATTTTACTATTATGTATTTTTTCCATAGAGTAGACCTCTAATTCTTGATTCATTGCTGATAATGATGTAATCGTTCCACCTATGCCTATAAGAGTTTTTAATCCTCTTCCTTTTATATAATTTAAAGTTTCATTAATCTCGTTATATATAAATGAACTCATATTTTCAAACTCTTCATCTTCAATAATATCATACTTTAAAAATCTCTCTGTCATTCTAAGAGCACCTACATTTTCGCTTTTATTAAATTTAATTCCATCTGAGTCGCCTATAATAAATTCTGTTGAACCTCCTCCAATATCTATAACAATAATATTGTCATCACCTTGTATGCCTTCTAAGACACCCTTAAATCCTAGATTTGATTCTTCTATTCCTGTAACTATATCAACATCTATCCCAGTTTCTTCTTTTGCTAGTTTAACAAAGTAATCTCCATTTTTACTATCTCTAAGGGCAGATGTTCCCATACAGTATACTTTTTCACACTTTTCATCATTACACTTATCAGAAAATTTTTTTAAGGCATCTATGTTTCTTTGAATAGCATCTTCTTTTATATATCCTTTACTATCTACACCATGACCAATTCTAGTTGTGTTAACAAATTTTTTTCTGTTTGTGAGATTTCCATCTCTATAATCTGCTATCAATAATCTCATTGAGTTTGTCCCAATATCTATAGCTCCTACTTTCATTATAAAATACCTCCTCAATAAAAATAAAAAGCCATTCTTAAACTGAATGACTTTTTTATTGAATCTTAAATTTTAAAATCAATACATCTGTAAACTTATTAGCAAGTTTTAGTCAACGGTTTATATCAACATAAACGGTTTCATTAGGCTTTACCATATTTAATCTTTTTCTTGCTATCTCTTCTAAGTCTCCTTCATATGATTTTTCATCTTTCTTTAAGCTGTTTATTTGTATTTCAGTCTTTTTTAATTGTTTATTTAGACTTGCTATTTCTTTTTTATACTCTTTGGCTTTTGTGTACTCAAATACAAACCCTGTCATCATACTAAAAAGTGATATTCCTAAAAATAAACTGACAACAATAATTTGTCCTGAAAATTTTTTTCTTAAGTTCATTTTCCCTACACCCTTTTTTTGGTTTTATTTTTTTTCTTCTTATGTTTTGATTTTTTCTTGCTCTTTAACTTTTTATTTGATTTTCTTTTTATACTTTTCTTTGTTGCTATAAATATATTAGGTATATAAAATATAATATCAAATAGTAGGTGTAGTGAATAGATTATAACGTAATACAAATTATTTAAAAAACTGACTATGTATTGTACAACTTTTTTTAAAAAATTCCTCACAAAACAGATTATTTTATTGATAATTGATAAAACAATTTTACTTATGGTGTTATAGTATAAAATAAAACCAATAAACAAAGCCACAAAATGGTAATATCTTAAATCAAAAAATTCTGTAAGGTTTATTGTTACAAATATTATAGCTGTTGCTAGAAACCAAAATAATACATCAAAGATTATCGCGAAATAATTGATAAATTTAAAGTTTCCTCTTAGACCTCTATAAAAATCAAACAATACCCCTATAAGTATTCCACCATAAATAGTAGCATAAAAAATACTTACATCTTGAGTGAAAGGTATCATTTATCTAAATACCTTTTTCAAGAAACTCTCTTGTGGCTTTTTAGGCTTTGCATACACCATAGAATTTATAGTTCCATCTATGCTAATTATATTTTCGTCTATACTTAGCTTGCTCATATCTAGGTTCTCGCCTTCAATTACCATCTCACCTACAGAAGTTTTAAGCTCAACTCTTTTGTCATTAAAAGAATATATGTGCTCGACTCCTGAAATAACCAGCTTTGATCTATCTTTCAAAGTTATGTTCTGTTCCATAATATCCCCCCAGTAAATATTTCACTAATACTACTATTAATATACTAGAGGACTATCAATTTTATTCTAAAATTTCGTACATTTCTTTTGCATCATTTTTTAGCACATGCTCTTTTACTTCATTTATCTTAAGCCTCATCTTTTTCTCTCCAAATTGTATTTCTAAGGTGTCTCCAATATTCACTTCTGAAGAGGATTTAGCAACTTTTCCATTTATAGTGACAATTCCCTTATCACATGCATCCTTAGCAACAGTTCTTCTCTTTATAATCCTAGATACTTTTAAAAACTTATCTAATCTCATAATTATCACCTTCCTTAGTTCTATAGAAAAAGTGTGGCAAATTTATCCACACTTTTTCACAAGATTTCTAATTATCCATTTATTATATCCTTTAATCCTTTTCCAGCTTTGAAAACTGGTGCTTTAGAAGCTGGTATATCTATAACTTGCTCTGGATCTCTTGGATTTCTTCCTTGTCTAGCAGCTCTTTCTCTTGTCTCAAATGTTCCAAATCCAACTAATTGAACTTTTTCGTTATTTACTAGTGCATCTTGAACAGAACTCATAAATGCGTTTAATGCAGCCTCTGCTTCCTTCTTTGTTAATCCACTTTTTTCTGCCATCTTTGATACTAATTCAGCTTTATTCACGATATTTACCTCCTAAAAATGTTTATAATATAGACTTCTATCTTTGTGATAAAAGTTCTAGATTTTTGACAAATTTCCTTCCACAATTTTATTGTTTTTTAGCCTGATTCCAAAATTCATCCATCTCTTCAAGTGTCATGTCTTCTAATTTTTTATTTAAATTCATTGCACTTTTCTCCACAAACTCAAATCTATTTATGAATTTATCGGTAGTACAGTTCAAGGCTTCTCCTGAGTCTATGTCTAAAAATCTAGCTAGATTTACTATCGAAAATAATAAATCGCCTAGTTCTTCCTTTATGTATTTTATATTCCCGACCCTGTGTTCGTCAAGTAATTCCTGATATTCTTCTTCAATTTTTTTAAATACATCTTCTACATTGTCCCAATCAAAGCCAACAAGGGCTGCTTTATGTTGAACTTTACTAGCCTTCATAAGAGCTGGTAAATGCTTTGGTATCCTTCTAAGGCTATCTGTTATAGTGCTTTCGCCCTTCTCTTCTTTCTTTAATTCTTCCCAAGTTTTTTCAAACTTAGACATATCTAGTTTTACACCACTAAATATATGAGGATGTCTATTAATTAATTTTTTACATATTCCATTTACTACTTCTTTTAAATCAAAGTAGCCTTCCTCATTTCCTATCTGGCAATGGAATATAACTTGTAAAAGAACATCTCCTAGTTCTTCTACCATTTCATCTATATCATTATTATCGATTGCATTACAAAGTTCATATGATTCCTCTATAACAGAATTTTTTAATGATTGATGTGTCTGTTTTTTATCCCATTCACATCCAGATGGACTTCTAAGTGTATTAACTATTATTTCTAAGTCATGTACTGTATTATACATCTTTTTAGAACTTTTGGGTATATATAAGCTAGTTAAATAGTCAAAAAAGTTTTCATTTCTGTCCAATTCGCACAGTTTTATAAACTTTTTACTTTCTAAATCTTTGACACCTGCTCCATTTACTATACATACTTCTTGATTATAGTCATAATATTCCATAAGCTTTAACTTTACATTAGATGCTATAAATTTATCATATACTTGGGTTATTATCATACTAGTATCCAAATCTATATATGAATTTTCTATTTCAAAAGCATCTATCAATTTAAATCCCTCAGATGGGTCTATAGCCAAATAGTTAAACATAGCGTCTACAAAGCTCATAGAAGGCAATATTTCTACTGTTATGTGCTTTTCATTGGCTATTCTTTCTATTATACTTACAGTCTTTTCTGCGACTCTTGGATGACCAGGAACAGCATATATTAAATCACCCTTTGTAGATTCTTCTATGATAAACTCAGATATTTTTAAATAAACATTTTCAAAATTTTCTTCATTTTCATAAAAATAGTCTAATGAAGTGTATTGTATAGTTTCTTTAAGTTTATCAATTATTGGATGTTTCTCTGTTCTAAAAAAAACTCTTGGGTTATTTCTTAAAGATTCTAACGCACCTTGGCTTATAAGAGAATAATCTCCTGGTCCAAGACCTACAATACTTATCTTACCCATAACATCACTCCTATTAGCAAATTTCACTTTATTTTTATATTATTATACAAATAAGGAGCTTTACTATTTGTATAGTATTTCCTTTATTTGCATATATATTCCTATATTATCTTATAAGCTTAACTTTTTTTAACAATTTATATAATTTATCACCTTTTGGCATAGTCAAAATCTCTTCTTTTTTAATTCCACCTATTCCAAGTATAACTACTACATATACAATTCCACCAACACATATTGCAATTATTGTAGATATACTATTTCCCAAGAATCCAACTAAAGCTCCATAACTCAATTTAACCATTATAAACATTGTCAAAACTGTTATAAATGGCTTTATTATAAATTCTTTTTTAGGGAAGCTTACATTCATGTGCTTTTTAACGTATAACAAGTTAATCATAGCTGCAACAAAGTATGCTGTAACTGTACCAAATGCAGAGCCTAATACATTAATATCTGGTATTCCTGTTAAAGTATAACTTATCACAATCTTACATAACATACCAGCACATAAGGCAATTACAGGTACTATTGGTTTTCCCATACCTTGAATTATACCAGTTAATGTTTGTATTAATCCTAAAAATAATACACATGGAGTAAGAGTAAATAAAATAGTTCCTACAGAAGATGGTTCATGTGGAAACAAAAGACCCATTATTGGTATTGCTAAAGAAGCCATACCAAACGCACAAGGTAATACTATAAGTAGAGTTACCTTAACTGCACTCTTAGTATCTTTTCTAGCTTTTGTCTTGTTTCCTAATGCATATGCTTTAGAAATTGCTGGAACTAAACTCATACTCATTGCAGTTGTTATAACTGCTGGTAAATTTATTGTGGCCATTGCCATACCTGTTAACTGACCAAACATTGAGTTCGCTACTTTGTATGTATAGCCTGCTTCCATAAGTCTTCTTATCACGATAACATTATCTATCATATTCACAAGTGGCATTACTGATGCTCCTATTGTTATAGGAATAGCAACAGTTAAAAGCTTTTTAAAAATATAAGAAACTCTCTCATCTTTAAATCTTTGACTTGCATCTATCTCTGCTCTACGCTCTTTTCTCCCTAGTATATAAGCAAACATCAAATAAATCATAGATGCTACTGAACCTATTGTAGCTCCTGATATAGCACCAGCCGCCCCAAAAGTTTGACCTAGACTTTTCATAAGTAAATAAGCCAAAGTAAGACCTAATACAACTCTAAAAAATTGCTCTGCAACTTGAGACACAGCAATCTTAGTCATATCCTGTCTCCCTTGAAAATATCCTCTATATGCAGACATTGCAGGAACAAATAACAATGCTGGAGCAATAGCTTTCATAGAGTATAATGCACCTGGATTTTTCATTACGTTTGTTACTATGTAGTCAGCACCAAAAAATAATATACAAAATGATATTATTCCAGTAATAAATAAAACTGTATGTGATACTTTAAATATCTTATTTGCACCTTTAAAATTTCCAACAGCAACTTTTTCTGAAACCAACTTTGCCACAGCTGTTGGGAATCCAGCAGTAGCTAATGTTAAAAATAGAGTATACACAGGATAAGCAGCCTGATAGTATCCCATTCCTTCTGAACCAATCATGTTACCAAGAGGAATTCTAAAAAATCCTCCCATTATTTTTACGATTACACCCGCTAGTCCAAGTATAAGGGCTCCTTTTAAAAAAGAGTCTTTATTTTTGTTATTGTTCATAACATAACCTCCATACTGTTTATATAACAAACTTTAATATACCATATTTTTAATGCTATATTCAATATTTTACACAAAAACTTCAAAAGACCTTCATTTAAAAGGTCTTTATGATAAAATTATTGAACTTGTTTTCCTAAAAAGTTAGCAGCTATTTTTAAAGATTTTTCTTCACTCTCTGCAATTGTATCTTTATCTTTTGAAACGACTACAATTGAACCTATACAGTCTCCAGATGCACTAATTATAGGCATTATAACTTGACTAGTGTATTCTTTTTGGTCTTCTTTAAATAAAGGTAAAATATTTTTATCTTTTGAATATTTTACTGTTCTTTCACTTATTATTGCTTCTAACTCATCACTTATACTTTTGTCTTTATAATCTTTTTTAGGAAGTTTAGATACAGCTATTATAGAATCTAAGTCTGTTATCAATACACCATATCCTAGTACTTCAGCTAATGTTTCAGCATATTCTTGAGAGAATTCATTTAATTCCCCTATTGGAGAGTATTTTTTAAGTATGACTTCTCCATCTTTTGCTGTGAATATCTCTAAAGGGTCTCCTTCTCTAATTCTTAATGTCTTTCTTATCTCTTTTGGTATAACTACCCTTCCAAGATCATCTATTCTTCTAACTATGCCTGTTGCTTTCATATTTTTTAATCCCTCCATAAATTACTTTAAGTTTATTTTTACCATTGTTAAGAAAAATATACAAAAAAAGCTATATCTTATCTAGATATAGCTTTTTTAAGCATATTACTCTTTTTTTAGTTTTTAGATTGTGATTTTATCTATTACTTTTTCATCTTTTTCTACTTTAGCTTCTTTAGTTAATTTTTCTATTTGCTCTTGATACTTATTTTTTAATAATTGGTCTTTTATAGTTTCTTTTGCATCTTCAAATGAAGTTTGCTCATTTACTCTATCTGTTACTTTAATTATATGATATCCATATTGAGTTTCAACTAAATTAGATACTTCACCCTTTTTCATAGAAAAAGCAGCTTCTTCAAACTCAGCAACCATTTGACCTCTTGAGAAGAAACCTAATTTACCACCATCACTTGCTGTAGAGTCTTGTGAATATTTTTTTGCTACTTTGGCAAAATCTTCACCTGATTTAACTTCTTTAAGAGCTTCTTCAGCCTTTTTCTTAGCTTCTGCTTTTTTATCATCTGAAAGTGGTTTGTTGTTATCATCTACTGTTTTCAATAAAATATGAGAAGCTTCTACTTCATCTTTTTTAAATTCATCTTTATGTGAATCATAATATTTTTTCAGTTCTTCATCTGATATCTTAGTCTTTTTAGTAAAACTACTTTGATAATTTTGCATAGCTAAATCTTTCTCTTGTTGGTCTCTTAAAAATTCGTCATCTATTCCTAGTTTTTTAAGTTGTTCTTTATATTTTTCGTCTTTGCTCATAGCATCTTTTAAATCTTTAAAACTTTTCTCAACATCTTCTTTTTTAGGAAGTAAGTTATCTTTTTTAGCTTGAGAATATATTACTTCTGTAGTTATAAGTTGGTCAAGAATTAAATCCTTAAACTTGTCCTTATATTTTACACCTTTTTCAACTTCCTTATCCCATATATCTTTTCCATAAGTTTGTTCCATAGAATCTTTATAAAGAGCTATAGTCTTTTTAAATTCATCTGATGATATCTTTGACCCTTCAACTGTCGCCACAGTTTCTCCTTTACTAGAACTACAGGCAGTCATAGATACTACCAAAATCATAGCTATTGCCAACGTTATTACTTTTTTCAAATTTAAAACATCCCTTCTTAAATTTACAAGTTATTTTGCCTTGCACATTTTTTCTAATAATTCTTCTAATTCTGTAACTATATTATAACCTATTTTCTGTTTAGTTCTATACTTTGTTATTGGAACTAATAATATTTCATCTTTTAATTGTCTTATTTTTTCTATTTTCAATATTTTACACAACGATTTTATATAAGCTATTGTAAGTAATGTCTGAACTGGTTTAGGTATATCAGAGAATCTGTCCTCAAGTTCTTCTTGTATATCCAGCATATCCTCTTTGTTTTCAATAGAAGCAATTTTTTTGTACATTTCAATTTTAATCAATTCATCTTTTATATAATTATCTGGAATGTATGCATTTACGCTTAAGTCTATTTCAACATCAATTTCTTCAACAATAGGCTCACCTTTAACCTTTTTAATTGCATCATTAAGCATTTTAACATACAAATCATAACCTATAACCGCCATATGACCATGTTGTTGAGAACCTAAAATATTTCCAGCTCCTCTTATTTCAAGGTCTCTCATTGCTATTTTAAAACCTGAACCAAACTCTGTAAACTCTCTGACAGCTTTTAATCGTTTCTCAGCTATTTCACTCAGAGTTTTGTCTTTTTCATATAAGAGATATGCATATCCTTGTCTTGAGCTTCTGCCAACCCTACCTCTTAATTGGTAAAGTTGAGCTAATCCCATTTTATCTGCATCATATATAATCATTGTATTTGCATTGGATATGTCCATACCTGTTTCGATTATTGTAGTACAAACTAGTACATCATAATCTTTATTTAAAAATCCTAGGATTATATTTTCTAATGATTTAGAAGTCATTCTTCCATGTGCAACAGCTACTCTAGCATCTGGTACGAGCTTTTGAATCATGCTTGCCATCTCTTCAATATGCTCAACTCTATTGTATACGAAAAATACCTGTCCACCTCTACTTAATTCTCTCTCTATTTCATCTTGAATTACACTTTCCTTACTCTCTGTAACATATGTTATTACAGGATGTCTTTCTTGTGGAGGTTCTTCTATAACACTCATATCTCTTATTCCACTTAGAGACATATGTAAGGTTCTTGGTATAGGAGTTGCTGAAAGTGTAAGTACATCTACTGTAGATTTAATTTTCTTTAAAGCTTCCTTATGTTTTACCCCAAATCTTTGCTCCTCATCAATAACTACAAGACCTAAGTTTGGTAAATTTATATCTTTTGATATTATTCTATGTGTCCCAATCAAAATATCTACTAATCCTTTTTTAGCATCTTCAATAATTTGTTTTTGTTGTTTTGGAGTTTTAAATCTGCTTAAAACTTCAACTCTTAAAGGATAATTTTCAAATCTTTCTTTAAATGTATTATAATGCTGTTGAGCTAATATGGTTGTTGGAACTAACACAGCAACTTGCTTTTGGTCCATACAAGCTTTGAAAATACTTCTAATAGCTACCTCTGTTTTTCCATAACCAACATCTCCACATACAAGTCTGTCCATTACCTTACTTGATTCCATATCTTTTTTAGTTTCTTCTATTGCTTTTAATTGGTCTTCTGTCTCTTGATATGGAAACAACGATTCAAACTCCGCCTGCCAAGGTGTATCTTTTGAGAACTTATATCCTTGTATTTTTTCACGTTTTGCATAAAGTTCAATTAAATCCTTTGTCATATCCTCAATTTCTTTTTTGACTTTTGCTTTTGCCTTTGTCCATTCATTGGTTCCAAGCTTATTTAACTTAACTTTTTCTACCTCTGCACCGATATATTTCTGTACTTTATCCATCTGGTCTATTGGTACATATAGATTATCTCCACCTTGATAAACTATTTTCATGTAATCTTTTTTAATAGCATTGACTGTAATCTGTTCAATCCCTGTGTATCTACCTACACCACTATTTTCATGTACTACATAATCACCAACACTTAAATCTAAAAAGGATTCGATTTTTTTCCCTTTTTTAGCTTTTTTATTACTCGCTTTAGATGCTCTTTTATAAACGCCTATCATTTCATTATCTGTTATAACAGCAAACTTTATGGATTTGTACTGGAAACCGCTGTTTATATGTGCAGGTACAATTATAATTTGAGAGGATTTAATTTCAAGATCTCTATCTTTAGAAACAGTTGTTTCTAAGCCTTTATCCAACAAATCTTTACTCAACTTAGTTGCTCTTTCCAATGTATTTGTTGCTAAAATTATTTTGTATCCATTGTATTTCAGACGATTTAATTCTTCAATTAACAAATCTACTTTTCCATTGAATGTAGGGACTTCTCTACTTTCAAAGTTGATTATAGATTTTATAGAAAAATTATTTATAGACTTTGGCAATAGTGAGTTTAAAACTACAGACTTGTCTTTTACTAGATATTCTAAGTCTGTATAATGATATAATAATTTTCCTTGGTTTTTAATAGCCAAGCCTCTTTCAAGATTAAGTTTATAATTTTCTCTAAACTCATTTATATAATTTTCACATCTCTCTTTAAGTCTTGTTATATCATTTATAAATACTATTGCATCATCTGCTAGATAAGTAAATATACTTTTGTTTTCTTCTGGATAAATATAATCTATATAGTTTTCTACTCCTTCAAAATAAGTCTTGCTTGATATATAGTCTATATTTTGAAATGTACCTTCATCAGTAATCTTAGTTGTTTCTTTTTTTAGTTTAACTAATGCATCTGTAGTTTTCTCTGGATAAATAAATTCTCTGGATGGGGTAATAGAAAACTGTTGTAATTTATCAATTGATTTTTGCGAATATACGTCAAAAGTTCGTATGGAATCTATCTCATCATCAAATAATTCCATACGAATTGGATTTGTATATTCAAGTGAAAATACATCTATAATTCCACCTCTTATACTAAATTGACCAAACCCCTCTATTTTTGAAACTCTTTCATATCCTAATGAAACTAGTTTTTCAGTTAATTTTTCTAAATCTAAGCTATCTCCCACCTTATAATGAGATACACTATCAAGTAAAACTTGTTTTGGTATGTATTTTCTTAAAACCGCTTCAATAGAAGTTACTAATATTATTTTTTCTTTATTTGCCAGTTTTAATAATACCTTTAATTTTTTTGCCTCTTCGTTTCTGTCCTTTGCATCTAAGTGATAAAAATAAATATCTTGAAAGCCTAAATATTCAACTTTATCTTCAATATAAAAACTTAAATCTTCATATACTTTCTTAGCTTCTAAATCACTACTAGTTATAAAAATCATTTGTCGTGATAAATCATTAAATATAGAATAAGATATATGAGGTTTTTGTACTGGTAAAAGTCCATTAACTAATAATGAACCTTTTGTATTTTTTATACAGTTTATTATATCTTTATACTCTTTTGAATTTTGCAAAGGATATAAAAAAACATCATTCATTTAAATCTCCCTCTCACTATCCATTGTATTTGTTCATAGACATATCTATATTTTCTCTTATTATTGAGTCAATAGCACATGCTGCTTTTTCTAGTGCTTCATTTATATTATCAGATTCTTCTTTTCTAAATCTAGAAAGCACAAAGTCGGCTAAATCTTGCCCAATTGCTGGCTTAGATACACCTACTCTTACTCTTGGAAAATCATTTGAACCTAGGCATTTAGTTATAGACTTCATACCATTATGTGTTCCCCCACTTCCCTTTTTTCTTATACGTATTTTTCCAACCTCTAAGTCTATATCATCGTATACTACTACTATATTACTTAAATCAACCTTATAATATTTATATATATCTATTAATGTTTCTCCACTTAAATTCATATAAGTTTGTGGTTTTACTAATAATACTTTTTCAGTACCTACTCTACCTTCACCAATTAAAGCTTTATGCTTTATTTTAGTGACACTAATGTTGTATTCTTTTGCAAGAATATCTATAACATCAAATCCAACGTTATGTCTAGTCTTCTCATATTTCTTTCCTGGATTACCTAACCCTACTACTACGTACATTTCTTACCTCCTGTTATATAAATTTGTATAACAAACTATAATAAAAATCAAATATATTATACTCTGTAAATATTATTATAATTGTCGATAAGGAAATAAAAGGTGTAAAAGGAATCTGCCTTTTTATGCTTATACCTTTAAATATTTTAGGTATGTATAAAACAACAAAAAACAAAAACGCTAACATAAATGATAAAACTATCACATAAAAACCATAATTATTTCCCAATGCAAAGCAACATAAGCTATAGAGACCTACATCTCCATAGCCTAATCCTTTTGTTAATTTAGCAATAATATAAGGTATAACAAAGCCTATTGCTAGTCCAATTATATGATTTATATAGTCAAACTTAACAATATTACAAAATACCAAAAAAATTATACCTTGAACTATTATACCACTAACTATTGTTATATCATATACATATATTGTGTAGTAATCTATAATGGATATAATTATTAGAAATGGAATTAATACCATATATTGTACACATTCTACACTAATTCCAAACTTTAGATATATTAATACAGATAAAACTACAGTTATTATGTAAATAAAAAACATATTATATAGATTTTTCTTTCCTCTAGCACAAAAAATATCTAGAGATTTATTTATCAAATGTGCAAAAAATAAGGAAATTATTATTATATACTCCATAGTCTACAGCACGTTAGTAATAGGGTTAATAATAATATTGTCCTTATTGAATACTTTAATTCATTTTTATAAAAATTAAAACTTGATTAAGTTTAACTATTTTCTACATAATCATAGAAAAATAAAGTTCAAGTAACTGTTTCCCACATAAGATTGTTATTAATGCTCCAATTGATATAAATGGACCATAAGGTATAACAGAATTGTATTTCTTTCTCTTTATCTTACTTAAGATTATCACACAAATTCCATATACTGCACCTACATAAACGCTTAGTAGGGCAGTCAAAAGACCATTTTTAACACCCATATAAAGACCTATCATTGCAAATAGTTTAATATCTCCTCCACCCATACACTCTTTTTTTACTATAAATTCAATAAGAAGCACAATAAGCCAAACGCTTCCTCCACAGATAAAAGCTCCTATAATAGAATTCTTAATTGGTATTTCTTTAAAAATGAGATTAAAAATTATAGCAAATATAGCTCCAAAAATCAGTATTCTATCTGGTATTATAAAGTGGTCAATATCTATAAATGTTATTATAATCAGTAAAGACACAAGAACTAAATAATAAATGGTTGTTGTAGATATTCCATATATCATAAACACTGTTAAAAATAAAATTCCTGTAATTAATTCTACTAGAGCATATCTACTAGAGATTTTCTCACAACAATATCTACATTTTCTACCACTTATTAAATAGCTTAGTACTGGTATTAAGTCTATAGGCTTTAATCTAGTGTTACAACTCATACAATGGGATGGAGGTCTAGAAATAGATATACCTTCTGGAATCCTAAAAATGCAAACATTAAAGAAACTTCCAAATACTAGTCCAACTATAAATACGTATAAATTAACGATTATAATGTCCATTATAATTTACTCCACCTATCATCCTTGTCATAAACTCTTGGTCAGTACATCTACTAAGTGCCATATCTTTTGTAATCTTTCCGTTTTTATAAAGTTCCATTAAATCTTGGTCCATAGTCTTCATACCTGCTTTAACCCCAGTCTGTATCATGTTTGGAATCTGATATGTTTTTCCTTCTCTTATTAAGTTTTTTATTGCTGGAGTAGCAAACATCAATTCAATAGCAGCTATTCTACCTTTTCCATCAGCTGTAGGAAGTAATTGTTGTGACACTACCCCTTCACAAACTGTAGATAACTGAGTCTTTATTTGTTGCTGTTGAGATGGTTGGAACATATCAACTATTCTATCTATTGTCTTAGCTGCTCCAACTGTATGTAGTGTTGAAAATACCAAATGCCCTGTTTCTGCTGCTGTTAATGCTATTGACACAGTCTCAGGGTCTCTCATCTCTCCTATTAGTATTACATCTGGGTCTTGACGCAAGATAGCTCTAAGAGCTGAGTGAAAACTTTCTGTATCAGTTCCTACTTCTCTTTGATTTACCAAGCTTTGTTTATGATGATGTACATATTCTATTGGGTCCTCAAGTGTAATTATATGTTTTTGCTGTGTTTCATTTATTATATTTATCATACTTGCAAGTGTTGTACTTTTACCACTTCCTGTTGGACCTGTAACTAAAACTAATCCTTTATGCCTTTCAGTAAATGACCTTATATTTTCTGGAAGACCTAATTTCTCAAAAGTTGGTATCTCTGCTGTTATAGTTCTTATTGCTATTGCGTAATCGCCTTTTTGTCTATATGAGTTTACCCTAAATCTTTCACCTGTTTTTAGAGAAGCTGAAAAATCAGCTTCTCCATGTTCTTCTATTACTTTAAACATAGATTCCCCTGCTATGTCTTTTGCCATTTGCATTGTTATTTCTGGTGTAAGTATCTGCTCACTTAGCTTTACAAATCCACCTTTTACTCTAGCTACAGGATTCGTTCCAACCGTTATGTGTATGTCTGATGCGTTCAGTCTTATACCTTGCTCCAATAAATCATAAATATACATAATATTTAATCTCCATATCTTTTATTAGTTTACTTATTTTTTAGTAATAAATATACAAAGTTAATTTATTACTTATTCGTTTATACTAAGTTGTATTTTTGTGTTTAGTTTACCTTTTTGTATGAACTTATGTCATGGCTAATTGAAATTTTGTCTTTTATATCATAATTATCTAATATATTTGAATCTACATTTATATTAAATTTAACTTTAGCCTCAACTTCATATTTTGAATTTGAGTTTTCTTCAACACCTAATCCGAGAATTTTTTCTTGTCCTTCTTTAATTTCTACCTCTTTTATTCCGTCTTCATCCCCAGTTACTATTAAACTCAATTCTGACCCTGAGCCATTTTCTTTTAATTCTGGCCAACCTTCTTTTGTCATATCATAGTCAGCTTTGTAAAAAGGTATTTTTATAGTAGTGTCTTCTGTTTTATCAACTTCTTGAGGTTTTAATTCTTTCAGTCTGCACTTTATTTCTGCTAAAAGATCATTTTGTATATAATTGAAGTTTGTTATCAAAGCCATATTGTCATATCTAACTGGTATCTTCTCATAAGACATACTTTTTAACTGATTGCATTGTTCTGATATCTCATATAATAAATCTTTATATTCTAAAAAAGCTTCTGCCGTATTTTTATTACCATTAGATATATTATCACTTAACTGTTCAAATTTTCTTACATTATTTCTCAAATGAACTCTTAAGGAATTAAATCCTTCAGTTTGATTTGGTAAATCTTTCAATAATACTTCTAATTTCTCCCATGTATCCTTCCAATTATATTTCTTACTATTCATTATAGAACTTTGTATTAAGTCATAATATTGTTGAGAATTTGGAATTCCATCAGATACCTCTACTTTTGGGTCATCAATATGAAATGTATGTCTATACTCAATCATATTTTGCATTGCCAAGGAAATATTATCTAGTGCTTTATAAGTGTATGAAAATGTAGGATTTAATTGTTCTTTTTCAACTTTACCTTCATCTAAGAACATTTTTAAAATAATATCATTATTTATTAACTTTGTTTCAGTAATCGTAGTTGAATTTATATCTCCATCCAAAACACTTTCACTTATTTTATTTATATCTCCAGAAGTATAATTCTTCAAGATTGCTAATATAGAATCTCTATGTGATAGAATATTTATATTTACTTCTTCAAAATCTCTATCATCAAGTATATTTAAATCCTGTAATTTTTTTAACTCTATACTAGCTTTTTCTAAATCTGAAGAAGCCTTACTTAAATAAGACTTTACATTATTCATATAACCTAATCTTTCTTCTGGAAGATTTTCATCATCTTGATTATTAATATCTGTCTCTGATATATTCCTTAATGTTGACCTAGATATAGATTTTTCTTTATTTTCATTTTTAAACTCATTATCTATTTTTTCAAGCTCATCATATAATTTTGTATATGTTTTATCAATACTATTTTCCACACATGTTTCTGCCAAATACTTTGCTTGTATACCCTCATTAGTAGTCTTTGTAGATTTTATTCTATTAGCTATCTGATTTGAAAATGTCAATCCCACAATAGAAAGCAATGCCACCACTACCAAAACTAAAACTAAAGCTGCCCCTCTTTCACTTTTAGATTTATTCCACTTCCTCAAAATCTCACCCCCAAGTAAAATTATTTATCTTTAAATATTTCAGTTACAATTTTAACTTCTTTTTTACTTGAATAGTCATTCATACTTTTCCCAATTGCAGTTATTTTATATATTTGACCATTTTTATCTTCTACAGTAATCTTTATCTTATTTGCAATACTTTCTTTGTCAATTAAATCTCCATTTTTATCTTTTATAGTTGTAATCTTTTCGTATGGAGTATCATATAGACTCACATCATCCTTACTAAGTACTTTATCATACACTACTTTTTTTGACTTATCTATTAGTTTTTCATACACAACATTCCCATCTTCTTGTTTATCTAAACTATCAAAATCAAATTCTCCACTCTTTATTTTTCCCCTCAGATTTTCTATTTCACTTTGAACATAGTTTAAGGAACTTATATCTGTGTCATTTTTAGCGTTAGCCTTATTATTAGTATTGATAATGTTAAAAAATGCAAATAGTATAATTCCCATAATAGCCAGGGCTACCAGTACTTCAATTAAGGAAAACCCTTTTTCATTACTCTTTTTACCCATATTTTATCAACCTACTTATTTTTAAATAAATTCTTATTACCCAATTCTAGACATAACATCAAATGTATAAGTCTTATTGTTTAAATCACTGTCTTTCTGATTTTCTTGTGTTGATTCATTATAGTATATACTTACAGTATAAATAGATTTATCAGTTTGCTTCTCTATTTTAAATGGTGTTTCCTTCATTTCTTTATTATTTTGAACTAGTGGTTGATTAGAGATTATTTCTTCTCTAACTTCATTATCAGCATCAGAAGTATTTTCTTGAATTCTCGTTACAGAATATACTCCTGTATTATTTTTGGTTTCTATAGAAACTTCATACCTTACAATATTATCTGGTGTCTCTATATTATATTCATAATTATCACCTGAGCTAGCTTTGGTTACCTCTTTACAGTTTTCCAAATCCCTATTTAGATACTTATTAATCAAATTAACATTTACTTGAGCATCTGTAATGATTTGTTGTTTCTTTACTGCTAATGTTATACCATTAAACACTTTATAAGAAATACTTAAAACTATAGTCAATATAAATACAGCTACGATTATTTCTAATAAGGTAAGACCTTTTTCATTATTTTTGTACAAGTTTATCACCTATCTTTAAAGCCCATTTAGCTTTATTTTGCACTAGACTTAAATGGATTATATTTTCCTGGTCTCCATGAAGATGGATTATCTGTATCAAGTATCATAGTAGTATTATCCTTAGTGTACATTATAAATTTGAATGTAGCATCCACTACACCTTCTGCTTCTGGAGCTACAACTTCTTTTTGTATTTCTTTCTCTGTAGCTGCTCTAAGTACACAAGTATTACATAGATAACTAGTAGACCTATCTAAAAGCTTATCATTTTTTAGAATTTCTCCTTCTTTTATCAATGGACAATCATTATATAAGTGCCATCTATCTTCGCCTTCTACCCAATATATTTTTGTATCTTTATTTATGTTCACATTTTTAATTAAATCCTTACTAGTTGTCGTTTCTTTTTCTTCTTTTTCTGGCTCTATATATGAAGTCATTGTATAATCTAATATCTGAGTAACATTTTTTTGTTCTTCTAAGTAAGCCATTAATTTCTTGACGTTCCTATAATCACCTCTAACACTTATTGTTGTTGATATACCATAAAAATGTTCATATTCTCTAACGTTTCCAACATCGTAACTAGTTAAGTCTATATTGTATGCTTTCATTTTTTTGTCTAGACCTATTAAAAAAAGACCATCTTGCATATCATATAAAAGGTTTTTACTTTTTTCTTTAAGTTCACTTTCAATTTCCTTAAGTTGTTTTTCATATTTTGGCATAAGAGCTGTTTTCTCTTTATACGTATTTAATTTTTCTGTAGATTGTTTTACAGAATTTTTTGTAGCAACATATTTTTGGTATTGAGGATAAAGCCCAAAGTAGCCATATGATAAAATAGCTAATAAAATTATGACTTTTATAAGAATTCCTTTTAGAGTAACCTCCACTTTGAATATGTCTTTTATATCTTTTTTAAATATATCTTTATTCATTAGTTAATACACCTTCTTTCAGGTATAATGTCATGTTAAATGTATAATTAGAATCTTCTTCATTATTTTTTATGCTATGTAATTTAACATCCTCAAAATAATACAATCCCTTTAGTTTATATAAAAATTGCCCTACATAAGAAGAATCTTTAGCATTTCCTTCTATGTTTATGATATTTGGTATCTTGTCATATAACGGTGTCTTATCATCAGTCTCTGTATCTGTATCATTAGTTTTACTATCCCCAGTTAATGCTTCTGATATATTTGTAGTCTTCTCTTCACTTAAATCACTACTAGTTTTATTTCCATCGCTATTGCTTTTTGTGTTTGATTTTGTTTCATTATTACTTGATTTATTTGTAGTAGCTTTATCATTATTTGAGTTTTCAGTTTTATTAGTCGTTCCAAAATTTTGATAAGTAGTTGATAAACTTGTTAGCTCAACTCTACTTGGAGTATTTTTATCTATATCATCCAATAAATTTTCCCACTTCACCTTTTTCCCAATTAACATATCATATACTTTTATTTCTTCAGTTTTGCTTTGTATCATCTTTTCTATATTTCCAATCTGATAATATGCAGATTCAATACTTCTTATTTCATCATTAACATTTTCAAGCTCTTTATTAGCTAAGCTATTTGAAAAAATCAAACATAAATATGGAATAGCAAGAACTAAAATAACTATTGGTGCTATTTTTAGTATGTTTTTCACTTGCTTGGCTTTCATCTGTTTTTTGAGTATATCCATTGGTAAAAAATTTATATTTTCAAAATCCTTTTTACCTTTAGGTTCTATCATACTTCCTAGAAGCTCTACAATTGAATTTATATCATCTTCGTCTATATCTCCAGTTATCATATCAGATATATCCATTATTTCAGTAAGACCTTGAGAAACATAATTTGAAAATGCAGAACTAAAAGCCTCATAAATCAATTTATTTGAATATCTTTTTCCTAATATTAATATGGTATCTGTAACCTTACCAAAGTTTCTTGACGAATAGTAATTCATAAGACCTTTTGATTCTTCTACTACATTTAATAATTGCATTTCCATATCTTTTGCAGTTATTCTTATCGGTATATTATCACTAATAAATAAAGTATCTTTCTTATATATATTTATAATTGTACTATTGTCACTTATGTTAGTTACCATTATATCGTTGTAATCCAAATTTTTAAGAATTCTTAAATAAGCTGTTGATAATGTGTCTATTCTATCCAATATTAAATCGAACTCATGCATTATCTCTACAATTGCATTTATTTCTTCCTTTTTTATAGCTCCAATGATAAGATTTAGACTTGACTCCTCACCAGTTGAACTATCTGATGTTTCACTAGATACTTCATATGAAAACACATATTCATCTGATTCCAAAGCCATCATCTCATCCATTTCTAGCTTCATAAATCCATCTAAATCCTTTTTATCCATCTTAGGGAGTTTTTGGGGTTTTAGAATTACATCTCTTGTATTTAAACAAAAAACTACATGTCTTGATTTTAACTTAATATTTTCTAATGCGTATCTCAATAGAGCATACTTTTCCTTAGAAAAATCTTGTGCAATATCCTCTATTGAAAACGCATTAAAATTTTTTATATAAAACTTATCTTTATCATGTTTATATCTGCCCTCAACTATGGAAATAGAATCGCCATAATATGATACATAAACCTTGTTCATTTGTCCTTTCCCTCCTACATAGCATCATATATACTAAGCATTGGCATAAATATTGATACAACCAGTACCGCAACTATAATACCAACTGCAATTATTAAAACAGGTTCTATCATTGATGCCATCCTATTTAAATAAATTTCGGATTCATACTCATAGAATTCGGCCATCTGTCTGCTTATATTCTCTAACTCCCCTGTCTGCTCTCCTATAGCTATCATCTGCACTAATACAGAATCAAAATAGGTATATCTCTCTAAGTTTTCTGCTAAGCCCTCACCTCTTGTTATTCCATCTTTAGCTGATGACAAAATCTTTTCTGCCATGGTATTATTTACACTATCTATAATATAATCAAGTCCCTGAACTAATGGGTACCCTGTTGATACAAATAGATACAATGCTCTTGAAAAACGTGTAGCTACCATACAGTTTATTCCTTTTCCTAAAATAGGTATCTTATTTATGACTCTATCTTTATGTGCTCTACCAATTGGTGTTTTTAAATATTTCTTAAATTGGTAAATGGACAGTATAATAGCTAGAAGTACTATTATCCAAAACTTCTTCATAAACATACCAAACCCCATAACAATTCTTGTTATAAGGGGAAGGGTTGCACCTACTGTTGTAATTGAATTAACCATCTTAGGCACCATAAATGCTGTAAATATAAAAATCATTATAAATGAAGAAATTAAAACTATTAGTGGATATGTCGCTGCATTTCTAAGCTTTTGCTTAATTCTATGTTCACTTGAGTAAAATGAAGCCATACTTTTTAATACTTCATCTAATTTACCTGTGGCCTCACCTGTAGCTACCATAGCTCCAAGTAATTTTGGAAACTTTGATTTTGATGAAAGCATTGAATCTGCAATAGTAGAACCTATTTTTATTTCTGCCACTATACGATTAATTTCTTCTCTCAAGGTAACATTAGTTGACCTTCTGGCTAATGTTTCTAGGCCTGAGATACTATTTATACCCGAAGATACTATAATAGCAAACTGTCTACAAAAGTGGCTTATCTGGTCAGCTCCTAAGTCTTTTTTTCTCTTTCTACTAAAAACACTTATATTTTTACTTTTACTTTCTTTAATTTCGAGAACTCTAAGATTTCTTTTTCTAAGTAGATTTCTAGCTTCATTAAAATCATTAGCTTCAATCACATCAGTTTGCTTTTTTCCATCCTCTTTTATCACTGTATACTTAAAACTTTTCATAATATCATCCTTTAATCAGTCATCAAAATTATTCTAATCATTTCTTCTACTGTTGTCTTTCCATTTAAAACCTTTTTAACTATATCCTCTTTTAGACTAATCATACCTTGTTGTCTAGCTACCTTTAAAATTTCTCTTTGATTGGCAGATGAATCTATTAACTCTTTTATTTCTGGTGTTATTTCAAGCATTTCAAATATACCTAGACGCCCCTTATATCCCGTATTATTGCATCTTTCACATCCTTCTCCTTTATAAATAGTCACTGATTCATTTATATCAATACCAAGAGCCTTTTTTTCTCCGATATCTGCTTCATATGAAACCCTACAATGCTCACAAATTTTTCTTGTAAGTCTTTGAGATATTACCCCTAAAACAGATGAAGTTATCAAAAAACTTTCTACATCCATATCTAAAAGACGAGAAATTGCTCCAACTGCTGTATTTGCATGTAATGTGCTTAAAACTAAATGTCCTGTAAGAGAAGCTCTTATTGCTATTTCCGCAGTTTCAGTATCCCTTATCTCCCCAACCATTATTATATCTGGGTCTTGACGCATAAAAGCTCTAAGTCCACTAGCAAAGGTAAGACCTGCTTTTTCATTTATTTGAGATTGATTTACGCCAGGTAATTCATACTCTATAGGGTCTTCTATAGTTAGGAGGTTCCTATTTTCTGTATTTAATTGATTTAACATTGAATATAATGTAGTTGTCTTTCCACTTCCAGTAGGACCAACTACCAATATAAGCCCATAAGGAGTGTTTATCAACTCGTCATATATCTTAGAGCCATGTTCATCTATTCCTAGTACTTCTTTACTAACCATAAAATTACTCTTATCAAGAACCCTCATGGCTATCTTTTCATCCCTATTAGTTGGCATTGTAGAAACCCTAAAATCTATAGGTTTGTTATCTACTTTTAAATAGATTCTGCCATCTTGTGGGATTCTCTTTTCAGATATATTTATATCTGACATTATTTTGATACGACTTACTACTGCTTTGTATGGCGCTGAGTTCATTCTCATATATTCCCTTAGCATACCATCTATTCTAAATCTAACACGCATGTAATTTTCGCTTTGTTCTATATGTATATCACTTGCTTCCATTCTCACAGCATTTTCTAGTATGTTGTTTACTAATCTTACTATTGGAGCTGCGTTTACATCTTCTTCAAGTATTACTGTTTCTCTTACTCCACCAGTTCTATTCTTGTTGTACTCAGTCATTGCCTTATTTATTTCTGAATGAGCATAAGCATGACCTATTGCTTTGTTTATATCTTCTGCACTCGATATAAATATTTCTACATCTTTCCCTGACATACGTCTTACATCTTGAACTGCTTCTCTATCTTGTGGGTCTGACATGGCTAGACATATCTTGTCTCCATCGATTTTGAATGGAAATATTGCATATCTTTTGCATATATTTTCTGGAACCATTTTTGTAGCTAATGTATCTATTTCTGTTCCTTCTAAAAATACACTTTCTATATCCAAAAGTTCTTTTAATACACTTATTAATAAGTTACTATCTATAAGACCTTCTTGTACTAGAAATTCTCCTAGTCTTTTTCCACTGTTTTTTTGCTCTGATAATGCCCATTTAAGCTGGTCTTCTGTTATGTATCCTTTTTCAACCAGTTTGTCTCCTATTCTAACTTTTTTAGCCACAGATTTCACTCCTTTACTATCTCAATTATATCATCATTTGTGATTGGATATAAAAGAAAATAGTATAAAAAGACAGGAAGATTTTTCTTCCTGTCCTCTAGTTTAAAAAATTTCAAATTAGACTTGCAATAATATATTTATAATTCAATTGTTTTACTATAAGTTAGTATTATCAATAAGAACTAAATAGATTATTTTATCTTTTATTTCATTATCACTCAATTCATCTGTAAGATTTGAGTCTGTATATATTTTATTTACACCTATATCACTTTTAAGTTTATCTAATTGAGCCTTTGTTAATGTTGGTTTTTCATTACTTGTTCCCTCAGGATCGCTAGCCCCTTTGCTATTACCTATTTTTAGAGCTAATTTAGTCCCTGTTGAAAAAAGTTCATAATCTCCACCTATATCTGCTTTTGTTGGAACTGTTTCCATATATTCTTTTAAATCATTTTTAATACTTACAGGAACTTTATTCTTATCTGAATAATAAGACAAAGCTGCACTCTTAATTGAACTATAATCAGACTCAACACTTGCTACCTTAGCCTTATTTATATTACTAAATAAAGCTGGAACTGCTACTACTGCTAATACACCTATAATTGCAATTACTACCAATAATTCCACCAAAGTGAAACCTTTTTTATTCTTTCTTAACTTCATTTTTATTCCCCCTCAATTTTTTTAATTAATACTTACTTATAATATACCTGGTTAAAATCTAAGTAAAGTTATTTACACGTACTAACCAGATTTATTTCTAGCATATAACCATTTTAAAACAAAAAATGCTATGAAAATAAAAGTATCCATAAATAAATACAATTCCATAGCCGGTTGCACCACTAACTCCATATGTCCCAAGGTGCCCACATCACAGAACATATATCAACGTTTCTATTTCTATTAAATTCAGGGTAATGCATAATTATATATACATATCCACTTATATTATATAATAGTTACCAAATTTTATCAACTAAGTTTATATTATTTATATATACCAATTTTTTACATATTGAAACACAACTTCTAGAGATATTTATACTATACAAAAAAAGAAACATCTCCCTACAATTATCATATATCGTAAGGAGATATTTATAAATTATCATTTAGTTTTATCATCATCATTTCCATCCTTTGCTAATATTTATTTGAAAGCTAGAAGCTATTACAATATAGTATTTTATTAAAATCATCTATTATAAACATTCTATCTCTTTTAATTATGATTCAGCCACAATCACTATATAAATGAAATTCTTCATTTACAGATATGCTTATTGTGCAAAATTACTTTCTTTACAGTAACTTTATATAATCCAGAACCCTCTCACAAACATTAAAGATATAGAATAGATACTATTTTCAATTCTTATAAATAAACTTTCAATAGATTTTTTTATTCCTTATAGATTGTGACTGAATCATTTAATTATTAAGGGTTCATCTTCTGACCTTCCCATTGGAAACACCTCTTTCTTTCTTTATTTATTTATATTTACATAATACTACATAATCTGAAATTTTTCAATACTTTTTCTAAATATTTTTTATATTCATAATATTCATAATTTTATTTACTTTTTACACTTATTTTTACTTAAATACACTGAAATTTTAAACTATAATCCTTTTCTAAAATTACATATACACATCTAAAATATTCCTATAAATTAAAATAACAAAAAAGAGTTGTCCAAAAGTTTTATATCCTTTTAAACAACTCTTATAAATCTAATAAATTAGAATAATTTACTTACTGATTCGTTAGAGAATATCATTCTTATAGCATCACCAAATAAAGGAGCTACAGTTTTTATCTTTATCTTATCAATTCTTTTCTCTTCAGGAAGTTGTATAGTATCAAGAACTATTAACTCACTTATCTCTGAATTAGAAATTCTTTCAATAGCTGGTCCTGATAATACACCATGAGTACAACAAGCATAAACATCTTTTGCACCAAATTCTTTAAGTGCATTTGCCGCATTAACTATTGTTCCTGCTGTATCTATCATGTCATCTAATAGTATAACATTTTTACCTTTAACGTCACCTATTAAGTTCATAACTTCACATACATTAGCTTTTGGTCTTCTCTTATCTATTATAGCTATTGGTACTTCTCCATTTAAAGTATTAGCAAATTTTCTTGATCTAGTAACACTTCCTAAGTCAGGAGATACTACTACTAAATCTTCTATTTTCTTTTCATTGAAGTAATCTGCTAATATTGTTCCACCTAATAAGTGGTCTAGTGGTATATCAAAGTATCCTTGTATTTGAGCTGCATGTAAATCCATTGTTAATACTCTGTCTGCTCCAGCAGCAGTTATTAAGTTTGCAACTAATTTAGCAGTGATTGGATCTCTTGCCTTAGCTTTTCTGTCTTGTCTTGCATATCCATAGTAAGGAATAACTGCTGTTATTCTTCCTGCTGATGCTCTCTTTAATGCATCAATTAAGATTAATAACTCCATTAAGTTATCATTTACTGGACTGTTAGTAGATTGTACTACAAACACATCACAACCTCTTACTGTCTCATTCATGTTTACACATATTTCACCATCACTGAATGTACCTACTTCACAGTCTAGCACTGATACACCTATATAGTCAGCTATCTTCTGCGCTAACTCTTTCGATGAATTACCTGCAATAATTTTAATCTCGCTTCCGCTAGTATTCATTTATGTAACCCTCCTGAAAATTTTAAAATCCTAGTGAATATAATTTATAATAATTTCGAGCTAAATTTATTAGCCAAAATAATAAACTAATGATTACTTACCTTCTGCATCTTTTTGATTCTTCTTTTCTACCCAGCCTTCTTTAATAACTTGTCTTTCTCTAGCTATTGCCAAAGCTCCATCTGGAACATCGTGTGTTATTGTTGAACCAGTTGCTATATATCCTTTTTCTTCTACAACTACTGGTGCAACTAGGTTAGAATTTGAACCTATAAATGCATTATCTTTTACTATTGATTTAAATTTATTTTTACCATCATAGTTTACAAAGACTACTCCACATCCAATGTTTACATTTTTACCAACATGTGCGTCTCCTATGTAAGAAAGATGAGATGCCTTTGAACCATCTTCTATAACAGCATTTTTTACTTCAACAAAATCGCCTATTTTTACGTTGTTTCCTAAGTTACTCTTTGGTCTTAGATATGCATATGGACCAATAGTAGTATTTTCTCCAACTTTACTATCAATTATAGTTGAATTTTTTACTTCTGTACCATCACCTATTTCTGAATTTGTTATAGATGAATTTGTCCCAATTATACAATCTGAACCTATCTTTGTTTTCCCTTGTAACATAACTCCTGGATATATTATAGTATCATTACCTATCTCAACATCAGATTCTATATAGGTAGAGTTAGTGTTTATTATAGTCACTCCATTTACCATATGAGATTCATTTATTCTTCTTCTCATAATCTCTTCTGCTTTTGATAATTCTACTCTTGAATTAACACCCATAAGCTCTTCAATAGTTGAACCTGCAAATGCACCAACTTTAAGACCTTTATCTCTCATTATTTTAGCAGTATCAGTTAAATAATATTCGCCTTGTGCATTGTTATTATTTAACAAATCTAATGCTTCTCTAAGACTCTTACCATTGAAACAATAAATTCCAGAGTTTATCTCACTTATCATTTTTTCTTCTGAATTTGCATCTTTTTGTTCCACTATTCTGAGAAGGTCACCCTTCTTATCTCTTATTATTCTACCATAACCTGTTGGGTTTCCAACTCTTGTTGTAAGAACTGTGGCATGATAGTTATTTTCTATATGATATTCAAATAATTTTTTTAATGTCTCTTCCTTTATAAGTGGAGTATCTCCACAAAGTACAACTATTATATCTTCATCATTAATATATTCTTTAGCCATCTTTACAGCATGTCCTGTTCCAAGCTGTTCTGTTTGCATAGCTATTATAGTTTCTTCTGCTAGTTTTTCTTTTACTACCTCAGCTTCATGTCCCAAAATCACAACAGTATCTTTTACACCAGATTTTTTTGAAACATCTATAATATGGTTGACCATTTCTTTTCCACATACTTTATGAATAACTTTTGGGTATTTAGACTTCATTCTTGTTCCTTTACCTGCGGCAAGGATTATAGCTTTAAAGTTCATTGATACACTCCATTCAATCAATTTAATTTTATTCGTATTATTCTCTCAATCAATATACATTATAATACATTTATTTGACAATTTGTATACAACATATACATTATCACTAATAATATAGCACTTTTTTACTAAAAAGTACATATTTTAATACAAATTCTCCATTTAAAAAGAGCCTAAATGTTCGGGCTCTCTCCATTTTATATATTTATTATTATTCAGCAGCTACTTCCCATTGAACTAATGCTTCATGATACGCTTGTAAAACTGCATCTTCTAAAACTTGTCTCATTTCTGCATTTATTGGATGAGCTATATCTCTGAAATTTCCTTCGCCTACTTTTCTGCTAGGCATTGCTATAAATAGGCCATTATGGCCTTCTATAACTTTTATATCATGTACTACAAACAAATTATCGAAAGTTATTGAAACTATACATTTCATCTTACCTTCTTCTGTTAATTTTCTTACTCTTACGTCAGTTATCTTCATACCAAAATATCCCCCTTTGATTTTGACAGAAATTAATTTATATTAAAATTATTATCGCTGGAATAAATTAATATAAACTGTTTTTTAAGTAATTCTATGAACAACTAGGGATATCCTCTTTTTATTTTTACATATTTTTCTAAATATTTTTTTTATTAATCTTCATCTATCTCAAATTCAAATTCTGAATCTTCTTCCTCATCTAAATCTTCATTTCTATATTCATCTTTAAAAGTCTTTAAATTTGGCTCTACTACTATTTTGTCTCCATCGACATCCAACTGAATTAATGAGATATAATCTTTTACCATCTTTTCTGAAGGGTTTGTTGTAGATATGAATACTCCAGTACCTATAACTTCTGCACCAAATTCATTCATAAGGTCTACCATTCCTTTTATAGTACCTCCACCCCTCATGAAATCATCTATAATTATAACCTTACTGTCTGGCTTAAGGGCTTTTCTTGGCAAACTCATACTCTCAACCTTAGAGCTTCTATTACCACTCACATATGTCATACTAAGAGTAGGACCTTCTGATACTTTTATATCTTTTCTTATTATTACTAGAGGCAAATTCATAGCTTTAGCAGTCATAAGTGCCATAGGTATACCTTTTGTCTCCATTGTTACAACATAATCTGCATCTACATAATCAATATTTGAGGCAAATATCTTTCCTATTTTAGCAGCTATTGTAGGGTCATAAATTAAATCAATCAAGTATAAAAAACCACCAGATAATATTCTAGACTTGTCGCATATTTTCTCACATAATTCCATTAAGAACTCTGCATTTTCTGCTATAGAAGTTTTAGGTATATATTTTACTCCTCCTGCTGCTCCTGAGATAGTTATAACTTTACCTAAATGAAGTTTTTCAAATACATTCTTTACAACTAATAAATCTTCACTTATTGTTGATTTTGCTGCATTAAATTGATTTGTAAAATAACTTAATGTATATATTTTATTTGGATTGTCAGATAGTATTTTAACTATCGCTCCAATTCTCTCTGTTCTTTTAAATTTCATTGCTATTTCCTCCTACAAGTACCTTTATATAACGTTAAACTAACTAATGCATAACAATTCTTATTGTGGTATAATATTACTTATGTTTTATTATATTCAAAAATAAAATACATATAATATTATATGCATATTAATTATAAAATATTGAACATTATATTATTATACCACAAAAATAGTTCATATTGTAGGACTTAATTAAAAAGAAAGGTGGTTTTATTATGAATATACACTTTATAGGAATTGGCGGTATCAGCATGAGTGCATTAGCTGAAATATGTATCAATAAAGGTTACCAAGTTTCAGGTTCGGATTCAAACGAATCATATCTATTAGACAAACTTAGAGACCAAGGGGCAACTATCTATATCGGTCAGAAAAAAGAGAACATATCAGATAATGTAAATATGGTTGTTTATACAGCAGCAGTTCATCCAGACAATGAAGAACTTATAGCTGCTAAAGAAAAAAATAAATTAGTAATGAACAGAGCTACTTTTTTAGGCCAAATCATGAGGGAATATAAGAACTCTATAGCAGTTTCTGGAACACATGGAAAGACTTCTACAACATCTATGTTATCTACAATCTTTGAATATGCAGATTTAGACCCAACTATACTAGTTGGTGGTAACTTAAGTATGATAGGTGGTAATGTTAAAATAGGTAATTCTGACCACTTTATAACTGAAGCATGTGAATATGTAGATAGCTTCCTTAATTTTAACCCTAAAATATCTATAGTCTTAAATGTTGAGGAAGACCATCTTGATTATTTCTCTGGTATAGATGAAATCAAGGCTTCTTTTAACAAATTTGGTAAGCTATTACCTCCAGATGGCTATTTCATAATAAATGGTGATGATGAGAATGTTGATGACATATTGTACGATGTTAAGGCTACTATTATAAAATACGGTAGAGACTCTGATAATGATGCTGTAATAAAAGATATTCACTTTGACAATGGTGGTCATGGAATATTTAAAATAGAATATCAAGGAAGAGACCTAGGAGAATTTGAACTTTCGGTATATGGTCTTCATAATATATACAACGCATCTTCTGCTATAATGGCAGCTCTTGTTTCTGGTATTGATTTAGAGACTATAAGAAAAAATATAAAGATTTATAAAGGCGTAGGAAGAAGATTTGAGACTAAAGGATATTATAAAAATGCTTTAGTAATAGATGATTATGCACATCATCCAACTGAATTAAAAGCTACTTTAGCTGCTGCTAAAAAATTAAAAAAATCCACTTTATGGTGTATCTTCCAGCCACATACTTATACTAGAACAAAATCTCTTTTAGGTGAATTCTCAGAAGCATTCTATGCAGCTGATAAAGTTATAATAACAGATATATATGCTGCTAGAGAAAATGACCCAGGAGACATACATTCTAAAGACTTAGTTGAAAAGTTATATCAAAACAATGTAGATGCTATCTACATAAAAGAATTTGAAGATATAGTAAAATATTTACGTGAAAATGTTAATGATAATGATTTAGTAATAACTGCTGGTGCTGGTCCAATTTATAAAGTTGCAGACTTGTTGGTTGAAAAATAATATATAAAAAGTAATTTAGGCTATCAAATATCTCATTTGATAGCCTTCTTAAAATCTTATTTCTTTCCAATTTCAAATATCTCGTTTTTAAGGTAATCAAACAAACTTGTATGAACCTCATAGTAAGATACAGTTTTTTTAGAAGTGACTTTCACATAATCTTTTCCCATTGTTTCAACTTTTACAGCAAAATCATCACCTTTTATGTCTATAGTAAAGTTATATTCACTTCTTTCCTTACTTTTCTCAGGCTGAACTTTCCCTACAACCCTCTTTGAAATCATCTTATGTGCTAAATCATCGAACTTCCATCTATGAACTTTTTTAATTTCTTTTCCATGAGATATAGTTACTTCTTTCCAATCTTTATAGTGACTTAAGAGGTCAAATGAAGTATATATACTTTCATCTAAAAGCTTCTTAAAAGCACTCTTAGAATCAACTGGAACTTTATAATACTCTTCTTTGTTTACAGTATATACTCTAAAAAAGTTAAGGTCTGTAGAAAACTTAACACCATCATCAGAATAACCTTCGTAAACTGCTTCATAAGAAGATGTGGTATTTCTTACTTTCTTAAAATCTGAGAAAAAGAACTTTATCTCATCCCACATATCTTCTTCAATTTTTATGTTTTCTATATTCTTATCTGATATATAAATCTTCTTCTTCTCTTTTATTTGAGTCATTAAAGACCGAGTATCTTCTTCTTCTCTTTCTACTTTTTTTGGAACTTCACTTTTATCCTTTTCCATATTCAATCCTATTTTGAAGGATATAAAGTATATTATAAAGAAAACAACCACTCCTATTAATATCGCAGCTTTTTTCTTTAGTTTTCTTTTCTTACTCATTTAACCACCCCTAGAGTTTATAATCATAAAACAATTATATAACTTTTTACACTTTTTTTTAAGGTTTAATTATTTATTACACTTATTTCCTTGACAATTAGTACATGGTTCAACGTGAACCGTTATACCTTTTACAAATTCCATGTGTTTTATTATATGTTTTTCAAGTTTAGTAGCAATGTCATGACCTTGCTTAACTGTCAAGTTTTCATCAACACATATAGTCAAATCCACATATGCCATAGCTCCATGTTTTCTAGTCTTTATATCTCCTAGATTCTTAACGCCTTCTGTATCTGCTACAATATAGTTTAATTCTTTTATTTCTTCTTCATCAACTGAAACATCCATCAATTCATTAACAGAACTTATAAGTATATCTATTCCTACCTTAGCTACAAATATAGCCACTACAACTGATGCAATTGGGTCTAAAGGCTTAAAACCTAAAATAGAACCTCCTATCCCTATAAAAGCAGCTACTGAAGATAATGCATCTGACCTATGATGCCAAGCATCAGCTTTTAAGGCTGGAGAATTTATCTTTTTAGCAACTTTTATTGTTATTCTATATTGATACTCTTTTATCAAAATTGAAATAACTGATACTACTAATGGTAATATTGATGGAACACTTAGTGCATCTAAGTTAAATAAAGATTTAATTGCCTCTATACCTATTGTTATAGAAACAAATATAAGTAATATTGATAATACGAATGATACCAATGTTTCTGCTTTCTCATGCCCATAATTATGTTCTCTATCCCCTGGTCTAGAAGATACATAATTACCTATTAATACTCCTATCGAACTTATGATATCTGATGCTGAATGTAAACCATCTGCAATCATTGCACTAGAGTTACCAATAACTCCAGCTATCATCTTAATTATTGTTAATGCTATATTCCAAAGTATTGATTGTATAGTTATTTTATTTGCTTCCTCATACCTTGTTTCCATTTTTATTCCTCCTTCTAAAACGACTCTAATATTATATCAAAAACATACATCTGGATATAAATTAAACTTACTATTACATGCAAATGTATACTCTTTACTTTCAATAGAGATTATCAATCTTCTATAAAATGAAAAATCACCTAGCTTAAGCTAGGCGATATATATTATACACTATTATTTAAATTTATGCTTCTTTTATTATCTCTACTACCATTTTAGCAGAATCATATAAATCTTTTATAGCTATATGTTCGCTTAATGTATGAGCATTTTTCATACCTATTCCTAAAGTTATAGCTTCGATACCATTTTTACTTAATATATTTGTATCACTACCTCCTCCTGTAGATTCAGTATGACCTTCTATACCTAAGTTTGAAAAAGCTTTCTTTGCAAGTTTTATTATTTCAGAATCCTCACTAACATCAATTGGAGTATATGCTCTGTTTACATCTATTTCAATTTGAGCTCCAAAATCTTTGGCAGCTTTTTCAAAAGTATCTACCATATGTTTAGTTTGAACATCCAATTTATCTTCTTTTAAACTTCTAGCTTCTGCAACTATATTAACTTCACCTGTTACTATGTTTGTAGCTGTTCCGCCGTTTATAATTCCTATGTTAGCAGTTGTTTCTTCATCTATTCTAAGTAAATTCATATTTTCTATTGCTCTAGCTGCTACCATTATAGCACTTATACCAGCTTCAGGCTCAAGACCTGCATGAGCAGTCTTTCCTAATATCTTAACATTTATTACATCTTGTGCAGGAGCTTTTACTATTATTTCTCCAGGAGAACCTCCACTATCTAATACAAAAGCATATTTAGAATCTATTTTTCCATAGTCTAAATTTTTAGCACCAACTAATCCACATTCTTCACATATAGAGAATACAACTTGTATATCAGTATGTTCTATGTTATTTTCCTTTATATATCTTAAGCCTTCTAATATAGCTGCTATACCTGCTTTATCATCAGAACCTAATATTGTAGTACCATCACTTTTTATTATTCCATTTGCTTCATCCACTATAGGTTTTACTCCTATACCTGGAGTTACTGTGTCCATATGTGAACTAAATAATATTTTCTTACCTTCTTTGTTTCCTTTTAATGTAGCTATTATATTGCCAGTTTCTCCATTTGTTTTTTCACCAGCATTATCTACTGCAACTGAACAACCTATTTCTTCTAATTTTTTAACTAATACTTTAGCAACATTCCCCTCTTTTAAAGATAAACTGTCTATCTGTATTAATTCAAGGAACTCGTTTAAAATTCTTTGCTCGTTTATCATAATTTTCCTCCATAATATAATAGGTATTTCAACATATATTGTAGTGTAATATTTAAATATTATCAATAGTTTTTAAGTTTTTATATTACTTTCATTAATTTATTTTAGTAAAATGAAAGTTAAAGCTAAATTCTTGCATTTTCACTATTTCTATCTGACTATATTTCTTTGTCTAGAATCTATAAAACATAACCAATATCCTAAACTATTTGTTCTATTGTCACAAGCTTGGTATCTTAAGAATCCTGTACTTCCATTGTCTGGCTGTTCACTTCTATTTCCCGGAATAGCATATATATAATGTTTTCTTTTATTATATTCATCATATTGAACTCCAAATAAGTAATGTCTATATTTATATGAATTTAATACTGCATCACTATACATCGTATAATTCAACACATTTAAATATCCTAAATGTGGCATTGTATATCCACATAGAGTTGTAGGGTTTATCTCTATTTTCCACCATCTTGTCTTATCTATATAATCTGTCGCAAAAGGTTTTACTTCTCTAAAAAGTTTCAAACCTTTCTTTATTTGTCTAGGCATAAGTAATGTTCCAGCTTGTTTATTTCCACTATCTCCTTGACTTATTCCATTAGCTCTTTTTATTTTTTCAATATTATTTAACTCTTTTTGAGCTTTCTTTGATTTAGTAGGTTTTGAAGAAACGATAGCTTCTTCTTCTCTACTTATTTCAAAATCTTCTTCATCATCTTCGTCATATTCCTCATCATACTCCATATCTCTATATTCTTCTTGTGCTTTAACCTTATTATAATTTTCTATTTCCTTATAGTTATTAAATTCTTCTATTTCCTCATCACTAGAATCTTCTATATCCGTTCTTGCTTTTAACTCTCCCTCTTCAACGTCTTCATCATCTTCCCAATAATCTTCATACTCATCTTCATCATATTCTTCTATAATATATTCTTCATCGTCATTCCCTTCTTCTCTATCACTCTCTTCCTCAGCGTCTGACTCTTCATATTCTTCGTCTTCTTCCAATTCTTCATATTCTTCTTCATATTCTTCTTCTATCTCTTGGAATAATATGTCCTCATAATTTTCAATCTTATTTCCTTTAAATCCAATTAAAGGTATGTTTCTTTCATACAATAACGCAATACCTTTTATCTCATCATCGTAATCTTCTAAATCTAAAACAAATTCACCTCTTCCTTGTTCATTTAAAATTATATTTCCCAAGTCTATCAATCCATGGTCACCTTTTATTGCCACTGCTTTATACCCATCTTTAACATATTTTAGATTTTCTACATATAATGCAATAATTGCTTTTTCATCATTTACTTCAACTTTTGCAAAAGCTTTTGGCAGTACTCGTTCTTTGTATCTAAAGTTTATGTCTTTAGCTTCTAGTATTATATAGTCTCTTTTAAACTTTCTTTTAGAACCCACTGCAATCCCCCCTTAACACAGTTTCTCTAAACAATATATGTTGATAAAATAAAAAAAAGTACCTTCTATTTAGAAGATACTTTTGTATTTATTATATTTGAAAGAACTGCAAACTCTTCTATACTAAGAGTTTCGCCCCTTCTTTTTTCGTCTATATTAGCTTCTTTTAATATTTCTCTTATTTCATCTTTATTAAGAAAACCAAGTCCTCCCAACGAATTGAGAAGAGTTTTTCTTCTTTGTCCAAAAGATGCTTTTACTGTTTTAAAAAATAGTTCTTCATTATGAACATCATATTTTTTTTCAGCTCTTACATGTAGACCTATAACTGTAGAATCTACATTTGGTTGTGGTATAAACATATGTCTTGGAGCTTTTGCTACAATCTCTGTTTCACAATAATATTGAACAGCTATAGATAATGCTCCATAATCTTTAGTGCTTGGCATAGCATTCATTCTATCTGCAACTTCTTTTTGAACCATGACCACTATATCTGTTACAGGTATATCTTCTTCTAAAAATTTCATAACTATTGGGGTAGTTATATAGTATGGGAGGTTTGCCACAAGCTTAACTGGCCCACCATTTAATTTTTCTTTTATTAGTTCTTGTATATCTACTTTTAATATATCTTTGTTTACTACTTCTGTGTTATCTAAATCTGACAATGTGTCTTTCAGTATAGGGATTAAATTCCTGTCAATTTCTATAGCTACTACTTTTTGTGCTACTTTACCCATTTCACGAGTAAGTGTACCTATACCAGGCCCCACTTCTATTATATTATCGCCTTCTTTAATTCTAGCTCCAACCAGTATTTTATCAATTATATTACTATCTATCAAAAAATTCTGACCTAGAGACTTTGAAAATTTAAAATTATATTTTTGTACTACTTCTTTTGTTGCACTATGTGAAGATAGTCTATCCATTATTTACTCCTTTTAACTTATTTTAAGATTTAATTTTTTTAATTATACATATTCGTATGTATTTAAAATAAAGTATTTATTAGAAATATTTTATCTTAAATTAACCTGTTATTTTACATCCATTTTATATAATATTTTTCACATACTAAATATTACACTTAGAGCTGTTTTAATGCATCTATAAATTCTTCTCTTTCAACTCCATAATTATTCAATCTATTTAAAAATTGTTTCGCGTTTCCATATCCAATTCCAAGTATTTTGCCAAGTGTATCTCTTCTAAGTGATGCATCTTCATTGCCTATAAGACCATTTCTAATTAAATCAACTTGTTTAAATTCATTTCTTTTTTCTGTATTTTCAGTTCTGACTTTATTTAAAGCAGCTATTATACTTTTAGGAGTAGCATTTTCAATACCTATATCTCCATCTTTTTTAGCTTCTTCTCTTGGTAGAAATGCATGTTTACATCCTGGAACTTCTGATGCTATTTTTTTTCTTATTTTTTCACCTGCAAAGTCTGGGTCTGTAAATATTATAACACCGCATCTCTCATTAGCAGATTTTATACGCTCCATTACACCTTTTGGAAATCCAAATCCACCTGTAGTTATAAGTTCTGCATCTATTGCTCTCTTAACTGCTGTAACATCATCTCTACCCTCTACTACGATTATTTCTTTTATCATATAAATTCACCTTTTATTCATTTTTAGTTTTTCTTTACATCTCTTTATTTTAAAGTTTTTATTTGATTTAATCAAGGTACTAAACTATTTATTTTTATTTGAAAACATATCTTATAAAAAAATTATTTTATTAGGTGAATATAAACTTTGTCTTTTATAGCCTTCTTTCCAAGTATCATTAAAGATATTCTTCTGCATATTCAATCTGTAAATATATTTTCTTAATATTCATTATATCCTTCTGTCAATAGAATATTTATATATAAAAAAGTGAACTCCATCTATTAGAATTCACCTTTTTATATTTGTAAATTATCATTTTATTTTGATATAGTCTATTTTAAGTTACTTTACTACAAGTTTAACTATCTTTTTCTGTCTTTCCATCATATTTTGATACCCATTTATTTAGTATAGCTTCTCTATTTCTTGCTGACAATCTTAAATCATTATCTATCATTTGTTCTAATGGCTTTTTAGGGAACCCCTCTGGTATCGGATTTCCTGTATCAATTGTAGTAACAGCAAAATTCTTAGAATACTCATTCATTACATCCTTACTTATAGCCCAATCTAAAAATACTTTTGAAGCTTCTTTTATATTGTCTTTTTTTACAAGAGCATTTGATTCTAATTCCCAGCCAGAACCTTCTTTTGGAAATACAACCTGCACTGGATAACCTTCCTCTTTTAATTTTATACCTCTATTTCCAAAAGATATACCTATGGGATATTCCCCTGAAGCTGCTGATATAGCTGGAGCTGAGCCAGATTGAGTATATACACCAATGTTTTTATGTAATTTATCCATATATTCCCATGCTTTTTCTTCACCCATTATTTGTATGAATGCTGATACGGTTAAATATCCTGTTCCCGCAGAGGATGGATTAGGCATAGATATTAACCCTTTATATTCTGGTTTTGTTAAATCTTCATAAGAACTAGGAATTGGTATATTTTTACCTTTTAATTCTTTAGTATTTACTGTTATACCTGTCATCCAGGCATCTATTCCAACCCAAGAAGGAACTTCCTTATCATCTTTAAAAACAGGATTTATCTTATCAAGGTCTTTTGGAGCATATGGTTCTAACATTCCTTGGTCATCTAAAATTATCAAACTTGTAGCTGCAACACCCCATAATACATCTGCCTGAGGATTATCTTTTTCAGCAAGTAGTCTTGCTGTTATGTCTCCTACTGATGCTCTAAAAACATTCAACTTAACATCTGGATATTTTTCTTTAAACGTCGTTAAATATGTATCTATACTATCTTCTTCAATTGCTGTATAAACCGTTAATTCTCCCTTTGACTTATTATCAGACTTCGAATTTGATGAAGCATCACTGCACCCCGTTATTATACTCAATAAAAGTGTTGATAATACTCCTAAAGAAATTAGCTTCTTAAATTTCATTTTTGCCTCCCCTAAGCAACATCTTTTTGTTGCCATTTTTGTGTGTTATTTCTTAATTTTTTTGTTACAACTTCGTATAAAAGTCTTACTACTATATTTGTTAAAAGTACTAATACTGCCATAGCAGCCGATGGTCCTATATATCCTATTTCATCTAACTTTAGTATTGATATTGATGCTGTCTGAGTCTGAGGAGCATATAAAAATATTAATGCTGAAACAGTAACCATTGAATTCATAAAATAATATACCGCTATTTCAAGTATTGACGTTATAGACATTGGAATGGTCACATTAAAGAATACTTTGTAAAATGGTATATTTATAGATTTTGCAACTAGTTCATATTCTTTATCCAACATCTTTAAAGATGAATTTGAAGTTATAAAACACACTGAATAAAAATGAACTATATTTGCTATAACTAATATCGTTGTACTTCCATACAGAAAGTTTAATGGGTTATTTGATGAGTTAAAAAAAGTTATGTATGATATACCTAAAGCTAAACCAGGTAATGCCATAGGTATCATTGATAAAAAGTAAGCAATTTGTCTTAACTTAGGAAATTTATCTACCTTTTCTATCATATATGAACTAAAAAATACAAATATAGTTCCAAATATTGCTGTCAATGTTGATATTTTTAAACTACTTAAATAAGTTTTTATCCCATTTCCTGACATTCCTTTAAATCTATAATGCTCCATTGTAAAACTTAAATTATATGGCCATAGCTTTATAACTGAACCTATAACTGAAACGAATATCAAAATAAATATTAATAAAGTTATAAAACTACATGCTATTAAAAACATCCTATCTCTAAGCTTGTTTTCCTTAATTTTATATGGCATAGATTTTGCAGTTATAGTCATTCCTTGCTTTTTACTTGCCATCTTATCTAATGTAAAAGCTATCAATACAGGAATCAACATTACCATAGAAACAGTTGCTCCCATTGGTATGTTAAATTGCCCTACTACTTGTTTATATATGTCGGTAGCCAACACATTATAGTTTCCTCCAACTACCTTTGCTGCCCCAAAATCTGTAAATGCAAGTATAAAGGATACAAAGAATGAACTCATTAGTGAATACTTTATACCTGGAATTGTAATTTTACAGAACTTCTTAAATTCACTAGCCCCCAAACTATCCGCCGCTTCGTAAAGTCTATAATCTGCCATTGAAAGTGCAACAGATAATATTAAGAATGCTTGTGGAAATGTAAATAGTATTTGAGAAATGATTATTCCTAATGGACCATATAATTGTACCTCAAGTCCCATAATTGTAAAAATTCCTTTATTTCCAAAAAGGTATATAAGTGAGATACCATATAGCATAGCTGGTGCAAAAAGTGGAAACATCCCCATTGTTTTAAAAAAGTTCTTAAACTTTATATTTGTTCTCGTTATTGCATACGAATATATAAATGCTAAACATAATGATATTAAAGATGAAACTGTAGATACAAAAATTGAGTTTTTAAATGATGCTATAAGACTTGGATTTTCAATATACTTACTAAAGTTTGAAAATCCTATAAAATTTCCGCTTATATCTAAAAATACATTTTTTAATAACGATACTAATGGAAATAATATAAAAACTGCCAATACACTTACAGAAAAAATTAAAGCATATTTTTGTATAATACTATCACTTATTTTTCTTTTGTTTTTTACTGTTATCATTTATTCACCTCTAGCTATTAAGCACATCCCTCTGATTTATATTCTATTATTCCTTCTGTAGGTATCTTAAAGTTTATCTTAGAACCTATGCACAGATTCATTTGTTCCATAACTTTTGAAACTACATCTATTTTTATTTGCTTAAAACAATGTTCAACTGTAATTCTATAATTAAATCCTCTAAATTCAATATCCAAAATCTCACCAATTTTTACATCCTTATCTTTAGAGTCCTCATTAAACTCTACTTTTATATCTTCTGGTCTAATAGCTATTTTATTAATGCCATCATCCATAAAATTTATTGTTCCTATAAAGTCAGCTACAAAAGGTGTGTTAGGATTTTTATACACTTCTTTTGGTGTTCCAATCTGTATTATTTCTCCACTATTCATAACCACCATCTTGTCAGCCAAACAAAGCGCTTCTTCTTGGTCATGAGTTACCATTATAGTTGTAATTCCTAGCTTTCTATGTAGACTTCTAATCTGCTCTCTTAGTTTCAACCTTACTTTTGCATCTAATGCAGATAACGGTTCATCAAGAAGTAAAAAGTCTGGTTCTAAAGCAATTGCACGAGCTAATGCTACTCTTTGTTGCTGTCCTCCAGATAATTGCGATGGATATTTTTTCTCATATCCACTCAATTCTACAACTTCTAGCACTTCTTTAACCTTCTTATCGATGTTAGATTTACTTATATTTTTATTTTCTAATCCAAAAGCTATGTTTTTGTAAACATTCATATTTGGAAATAGTGCATATGACTGAAAAACTATACCAAAATTTCTGCTTTCAGGTGGCAAATTAGTCATATCCTTATCATTTATTATTATTTTTCCATCATGTTTATCCTCAAGACCTGCAATTATTCTAAGCAATGTACTTTTACCACAACCACTTGGACCTAGTAAACAGATAAACTCTCCTTTTTCAATATCAATAGCTATATCTTTTAGCACTTTTACTTTTCCATAATTTTTACTTATATTTTTTATTTGTAAAAAAGACATTTATAACCCTCCACTTGAACTTAAATAAGTCTCTATATTTAAACTCTTACTCTCAAGTTAATACTTACCTAAAAGCAATCCACCTTTTATTTGCCTTATTTATATTCTCTTTTATCATATATTCTAGAATTACTTAACTTAAAACTTATATACCTATTTTAATAATCGGTTAATGATGTAATTACTTGATACATAATAGTTACGTTTTTGTCTTAATATTAAAAAATAACCTATTTTAATTTGCAATATTTCTGCTTCTAAATTAATACCAATAAATAGGTTGATTTGCTATAAGCTAGTACTTCAACATTTATAAATAAATATTGTGTTTTTGTTGGTTCTTAAGAATATCTTTTAAATTTTTTAACAACATTAAAAGAGCCTAGATATAAAATTTACATTCTAGGCTCTTTTTATTAGATTTTATTATTAAAATTTAACTCTCTTTTTCTGTTTTTCCATCATATTTTGATATCCATTTATTTAATATAGTTTCTCTATTTTTTGCTGCTGATTTTAAATCATTATCTATCATTTGTTCTAATGGCTTTTTAGGGAATCCTTCTGGAATTGGATTTCCTGTAGAAACTGTAGTAACGGCATAATTCTTAGAATACTCATTCATTGCATCCTTACTTATCGCCCAATCCAAAAATACTTTTGAAGCTTCTTTTATATCATCTTTTTTTACAAGCGCATTTGCTTCTATATCCCATCCAGAACCTTCTTTTGGAAATACAACTTCTACTGGATAGCCTTCCTCTTTTAGTTTTATACCTCTATATCCAAAAGATATACCTATAGGGTATTCTCCAGAAGCTGCTGATGTAGCTGGAGCTGAACCAGATTGAGTATATACCCCAATATTTTCATGCAATTTATCCATGTACTGCCAAGCCTTTTCTTCTCCCATAATTTGTATAAGCGCTGATACTGTTAAATATCCTGTACCAGAAGAAGATGGATTAGGCATAGATATAAGCCCTTTATACTCTGGTTTTGTTAAATCTTCATAAGAACTAGGAACTGGTATATTTTTATCTTTTAATTCTTTAGTATTTACTGTTATACCTGTCATCCAGGCATCTATTCCAACCCAAGAAGGAACTTCCTTATCATCCTTAAAAGCAGACTCTATTTCCTCAGAGTCTTTTGGAGCATATGGCTCTAACATTCCTTGCTCATCTGCAACTAACAAGCTTGTAGCTGCAACTCCCCATACAACATCTGCTTGAGGATTATCTTTTTCAGCAAGTAGTCTAGCTGTTATATCTCCTGTTGATGCTCTAACGATATTTAATTTTATATCTGGATATTGTTTTTTAAATGTTGCCAGATATGGTTCTATACTATCTTCTTCAATTGCTGTATAAACTGTTAAATCCCCTTTTGTCTTACTATCAGTCTTTGAATCTGAACCTGATGAGGCAGTACTACACCCAGTTATTACACTCAATAAAAGTGTTGATAATACTCCTAAAGAAACTAGCTTCTTAAATTTCATTTTTACCTCCCCTAAGCAACATCTTTTTGTTGCCATTTTTGTGTGTTATTTTTCAACTTCTTTGTGACAAATTCGTACAAAAGCCTTACTACTATATTTGTTAAAAGCACTAATACTGCCATAGCAGCCGATGGTCCTATATATCCTATCTCATCTAACTTTAGTATTGATATTGATGCAGTCTGAGTTTGAGGAGTATATAAAAATATTAATGCTGAAACAGTAACCATTGAATTTACAAAATAATATACTACTATTTCAAGTATTGATGTTATAGACATTGGAACTGTTATGTTAAAAAACACTTTATAAAATGGTATATTTATAGATTTTGCAACTAATTCATATTCTTTATCCAACATCTTTAAAGATGAATTTGAAGTTATAAAACATACTGAATAAAAATGAACTATATTTACTATTACTAGTATTGCTGTACTTCCATACAGAAAGTTTAATGGGTTATTTGATGAGTTAAAAAAAGTTATGTATGATATACCCAAAACTAATCCAGGCAATGCCATAGGTATCATCGATAAAAAGTAAGCAGTTTGTCTTAATTTAGGAAATTTATCTACCTTTTCTATCATATATGCACTAAAAAATACAAATATAGTTCCAAATATTGCTGTCAATGTTGATATTTTTAAACTACTTAAATAAGTTTTTATCCCACTTCCCAAGATACCTTTAAATGCATAATGTTCCATTGTAAAACTTAAATTATATGGCCATAGCTTTATAACTGAACCTACAACTGAAACGAATATCAAAATAAAGATTAATAAAGTTATAAAACTACATGCTATTAAAAACATTCTATCTCTAAGCTTGTTTTCCTTAATTTTATATGGCATAGATTTTGCAGTTATAGTCATTCCTTGCTTTTTACTTGCCATCTTGTCTAATGTAAAAGCTATCAATACAGGAATCAACATTACCATAGAAACAGTTGCCCCCATTGGTATGTTAAATTGTCCTACTACTTGTTTATATATGTCAGTAGCCAACACATTATAGTTTCCTCCAACTACCTTTGCTGCCCCAAAATCTGTAAATGCAAGTATAAAAGATACAAAGAATGAACTCACTAGCGAGTACTTTATACCTGGAATTGTAATTTTACAGAATTTCTTAAATTCACTAGCCCCCAAGCTATCCGCCGCTTCATAAAGTCTATAATCTGCCATTGAGAGTGCAACAGATAATATTAAGAATGCTTGTGGAAATGTAAATAGTATCTGAGAAATGATTATTCCTAATGGACCATATAATTGAACTTCAAACCCCATTGCGGTAAAGATTCCTTTATTTCCAAAAAGGTATATAAGTGAGATACCATATAACATGGTTGGTGCAAAAAGTGGAAACATCCCCATTGTTTTAAAAAAGTTCTTAAACTTTATATTTGTTCTCGTTATTGCATACGAATATATAAATGCTAAACATAATGATATTAAAGATGAAACTGTAGATACAAAAATTGAGTTTTTAAATGATGCTATAAGACTTGGGTTTTCAATATACTTACTAAAGTTTGAAAATCCTATAAAATTTCCATTTGTATCTAAGAATGCATTTTTTAATAATGATACTAATGGAAACAATATAAATATTATTAGTAAAACTACTGAAAAAACTAAAAAACATTTTTGTATCGTGCTATCACCTATTCTTCTTTTGTTTTTTACTGTTATCATTTATTCACCTCTAGCTATTAAGCACATCCCTCTGATTTATACTCTACGATTCCTTCTTTAGGTATCTTAAAGCTTATTTTAGAACCTATACATAGTTTCATCTGTTCAGCAACTTTTGAAACTACATCTAACTTCATTTGCTTAGAACAGTACTCAACTGTAATTCTATAATTAAAGCCTCTAAATTCAATATCCAAAATCTCACCAATTTTTACATCCTTATCTTTAGAGTCCTTATTAAACTCTACTTTTATATCTTCTGGTCTAATAGCTATTTTATTAATACCATCATCTATAAAATTTATTGTTCCTATAAAATCAGCTACAAAAGGTGTGTTAGGATTTTTATACACTTCTTTTGGTGTTCCAACCTGTATTATTTCTCCACTATTCATAACCACCATTTTGTCAGCCAAACAAAGCGCTTCTTCTTGGTCATGAGTTACCATTATAGTTGTGATTCCTAGCTTTCTATGTAGACTTCTAATCTGCTCTCTTAGTTTCAATCTTACTTTTGCATCTAATGCAGATAATGGTTCATCAAGAAGTAAAAAGTCTGGTTCTAAAGCAATTGCACGAGCTAATGCTACTCTTTGTTGCTGTCCTCCAGATAATTGTGATGGATATTTTTTCTCGTATCCACTCAATTCTACAACTTCTAGCACTTCTTTAACCTTCTTATCGATGTTAGATTTACTTATATTTTTATTTTCTAATCCAAAAGCTATATTTTTGTAAACATTCATGTTTGGAAATAGTGCATATGACTGAAAAACTATACCAAAATTTCTACTTTCAGGTGGCGAATTAGTCATATCCTTATCATTTATTATTATTTTTCCATCATGCTTATCCTCAAGACCTGCAATTATTCTAAGCAAGGTACTTTTACCACAACCACTTGGACCTAATAAACAGATAAACTCTCCTTTTTCAATATCAATAGATATATCTTTTAACACTTTGACTTGTCCATAACTTTTACTTATATTTTTTACTTGTAAAAAAGACATTTATAAAACCCCTCCTAAAGCCAACCTAAACTTAAATAAGTCTTCTCTATTTAAGCTCTTGCTTCCAAGTTCATAGTTATGCTGAGAATAATCTCCATGGTAATCTGAACCTCCTGTAATTACCAAGTTGTACTTCTTAGCATAAAAAAGTGATTCTTTTTCTAATTCTTTATTGTGCGAAGGATGATATACTTCTATACCATCTAATCCTACTTTTACCATATCTTCAATAGCACTGAAATTATCCATTTGACCAGGATGAGCTAATACACAAATTCCACCAGAACTCTTTATAGCTTTTATTGCATCTCTATAATCTACATACTTTAAGGATACATATGCCTTGCCATTTCCTCTATGAAACAATTCTTTATATAGACTAGAATATATATTATCTGTATATCCTTTATCTATGAGAGCTTTCATTATATGCTGTTTAAATATTCCAGTCCTTGATGAGTATTTCTTTACATCTTCTAGCGATATTTTGTACCCTAAATCCATAATTTTATTTACCATCTTAACAGATGCTTTATGTCTATCACATACCATTGGATTACATAAGTTTTTTATTTCTTGACTGTCTAAATCTATGTTATACCCTAGAATATGAACTCTTTTTCTATTTTTATAATCATAAGCTGAGATTTCTATCCCTGGTATTATTGTCACTCCATAATGTTCTCCAAGTACAAGAGCTTCATCTAATCCAGATAAAGTATCATGATTTGTTATTGCTAGTACATTTATATTCTTTTCTGATGCTTTTTTTATTATTTCTTCTGTAGTTAAATTATTATCTGATATACTTGTATGACAATGTAAATCCGTTAACAATATTTATACCTCCCTTTTATAAACTGTATTTCCATTTACAATAGTATTTACAATCTTTGGATACTCACTATCAATATCTAACAAAACTAAATCGGCTTTTTTATTTTCTTTTATGCTACCTCTTTCATCATATATGCCTACTGCTTTAGCTGGATTTGAAGTAAATAAATTGACTGCTTTATTTAAATTGTTAGTTTTTTCTGCAACTATACACATAGATTTTATCATAGCTGATGGAAGATAATCTGAACAAACAATATCACAACAATCTTCCAATATAGCATCCATTGCTTTTAAGTTGTTATTATGAGATTTTCCCCTTACAATATTAGGTGCTCCTAAACAAGTTAAGACTCCTAGCTTCTTTGAATGTTTTGCAACCTCAAGAGTTATAGGAAATTCAGATACATTGACGCCTATATTTTTTATAAAATCTACCTTTTCTAACGTATCATCATCATGTGAAGCAATATTTATGTTTTTATTTTTTGCTTTTCCTATAACATTAGCTATTTTATTCCAGTCCAAATTATCATGTAAATCTACTAAACCATTTAGCCATGTATCAATATAATTTTCTGTAACTCCCCATACTTTAGTAGCATACTCTCTATAAAATGCTGGATTTGTATATTGACCTTGGCCTGGAGAATGGTCCATTATTGATAAATAGTCTATTTTATTTTGTTCCAATAATTCTGAAACCTTATCTAAACCTTCATGATATAATACTTCATATCTTAAATGTACTTTATGATTTATACTCTTACTATCTATGTTTTTATATGAATCGATATTTTCAATCATCTTTAAAGAATTATCAATACTTCTAACTCCTACTCCATCTCCTAAAGATATAGAATGATAAACTGTAGTTATTCCATTTGCAGGTAGTTTTTTATCAAGCTCATAAAATGCCATATTAAATGGTAATAATGTACTTGGTCTTGGCTCTATTTCCTTTTCAATGGCATCACTATGAATATCTATAATACCAGGTATGACATATAAGTTTTTTGCATCTATTATTTCATCTATCTCATTAAAATCAAATGCATAATCAATCTTATCATTTGATACTTTTTTTATTGTATCTCCTTCTATAATTAAATGAGCATTTTCAAGTATTATATCCTCTAATACAATATTTGCATTATGAATTAGTTTTATCATCTAGGCTACCCCACTTTCACTCATAGTCCCTTTTGCCATAGTAAAGGTCTTATCTATAACAGTTTCCATAAATTCTATGTCATGGAAAATTCCTATCATTGTAGTTCCTTGACTTTTAAGTTCCAACATTTTTTCTTTTACATATATTTTAGATTGATTATCAAGTGATGCAGTTGGTTCATCAAGTAACAAGAGTCTAGGCTTTTTAACCATCGCTTGAGCAAGATTTAATCTTAGCTTTTCTCCACCAGAGAAATTATTTGGATAAGCATCCCATAAATTTTCCTTTATTTCAAATTGATTGAGTATATCCTTTGCCATGTCATATGCACAAATCTTTTCAAATCCGCTCTCAATTAATGAATGTACTACTAGTTCAATTGCAGTTATACGTGGCAGTGTCTTTAAAAACTGTGATACATACCCTATTTCCTTTTTTCTAAGGTTTATCATTTCTCTGTCCCCAATTTTAGCTAAGTCTACATTTCCATATATTTCTGAGTTAAATATTATTTCTCCAGTTGTTGGTATGTATGTTTTATAAATACTTTTTAATATAGTTGATTTACCTGCTCCAGATTTACCTATTATTCCTAAGAACTCCCCTTTTAAAACTTCAAAATTTATATTATTACATGCTTTTATAGTCTTGTTTAATGCATGTAGTTCAAAATCTTTACTAAAATTATTTACCTTAAGTATAGTTTCTTTCATTTTATTTAAAGCCCCCATTTTACTTATTTACAAACAATATTTATAACAGTGAATTTATAAGTTGCTGAGTGTATGGGTGTTGTGGGTCTTCCATTATTTGGTCTGTAAGACCAGACTCAATCACACTTCCATTTTTCATTACAATTGTTCTATCTGCAAGCATCTTGATAACATCAAAGTCATGAGATACAACTACCATAGAAATCTTTAATTCTCTTTGAATTTCTCTTATTAAATCCAACACTTCTGCTTGTACAGATACATCTAAACCTGTTGTAACTTCATCTAGTAACAATATTGGAGGATTATTTGAAAGAGCTTTTGCTATTTGAACTCTCTGTTGCATTCCTCCACTAAAATATTTTGGTTTATGGTCTATTCTCTCTACAGGTATATTAGTTTTTATTAGAAGCTCTTTGGCTCTATCTCTTATTTTTTCAACATTATACAAGTTTGCCATTAATAATTTTTCTGCTATATTGCCACCACTGCTAAAGTCCAAATTTAAACCAAGATGAGGATTTTGATACACAATACCCATAAAGTGATTCTTTATATATCTCTTTTTCTGGTCTGAAAGCTCTAATATATTTTCATCTTTATTGTAATGTGATATATATACTTCTCCACTATTTGCATGTTCTTGAAAAAACAGTATCTTTAACAATGTACTTTTTCCTGAGCCAGATTCACCTACAATCCCAAGGACTTCTCCTTCATAAAGTTCCAGACTTACATTATTACATGCGACTATAGAACCACAATATTTACATATATTATTGCTTTCATATCCTGTACTTTCAAAACACTTCTCACATCCATCTCCATAAATAAGATTGATATTTCTTCCTATTAATACTTGTTTGTCTATGTTTTCTACTCTTTTCGTTTTATTTATATTACTCATTCCAAGCACCTCCGATTGTCACATCTACACCGTTATTTCTTAACCTAACTTTTTCACAATAACTTGTATCTGAGCAACTATAGTACTTTTCATTGGTGTCACTATCGTATACTTCATCCAAAAATGTATTTGTACTTTTACATAAACTACAATGCTTTCCTTCAAATTTTTCCTCTTCAAATTTGTAATCTTCAAATTCTAAAGGTTCCACTTTTGTGTATGGAGGAATTGCGTATATCCTTTTTTCTCTCCCTGCTCCAAATAAGAATAAATTATCTGACATGTTTAATTTTTTTATGTCGAACCTTGGTATTGGAGATGGATTCATTAAATATCTATCATTTACTTTACATGGGTATTCCGCAGCTATTGATATATCATCAAATCTTACTATATCTTCATAAAGATATACCCACATCCTACTGTAATCTTCTTCTGAATGCATTCTTCTCGTTTCGACTTCACTAGGTTCCACTATTCTAAGTGTTTCTGGTATTGGTACTTGAAATATTAGTATTTGGTTAGATTTTAGTTTTTCTTCTGGTATTCTATGTCTTGTTTGAATCAGTGTAGATTCTAACGTATCTTTTGTAGTTTCTACATTACTTACACCTGCAACGAAACTCCTTATATTACAAGCATTTGTAGAATCATCACTTCCCTGGTCAATTACTTTTACTACATCATTTTTACCAATTAATGATAGTGTTAATTGTAAACCTCCAGTACCCCATCCCTTAGCTATAGGCAACTCTCTTGAACCAAAAGGAACTTGATAACCAGGTATTGATACTGCTTTTAATATCTTTCTTCTTATTTCCTTTTTTGTGTTTTCGTCTAAAAAACCATAGTTATATATCACCTAAACTTACCTCCATAAACTATTTTATTCTTTCTACATCCGCTTTAAAATCTACATAATGAGGAAGTTTAAAGTGAGATATAAATCCTAATGAATCTATTCCATCTATATGAAGTAATACAAATTCTTCATCTTGTGCTAGTTTTTCACTATTTGGTTCTAGAGATTTATCCAGTATAGCCATAGATATAGCCTTATTCTCATTGTTCCCCATACAAAGACCATATCCTAAAGACATTTTATTTTTATCTCCCAAATTGTTTTTAGAATTTTCAGTCTTATTCTGTGATGCTTTGGATACTATTTCACATTCAGTAACCAACATATCACCTATTGTTATTTGCTCATCTTCATAGATTGGATGTTTTATTTTTACAGATACATTACCTGTTCTAAGTTCACTTATATATGGATGTTCATCACCAAACCCTCTTACAATAGCATAAGCAAATCCTGATACTACTCCACTTTCACCTCTAGTTAAAGCCTGTAATTTTGCTGACCTAGAAACTGGAAATCTTAGACTATTCCTTGTAATATCATCTATCACTTCCTCTGATTTATCTGAACACACTTCTTCTTGCAATAAATTTTCTTCTCTAAATATATTAGATATCTTTGTAAACTTAGGGATTTCATCTACTTTTTCTAATTCATTTATAAAATTATTTTTAAATTCTCTATTCTTTTTCTCATCTTCTTCTAATAATTCTACATTTAGTATTCTATTCTCATAATCTCTTGTTGCTCCAAGGTATTGCCCTCCTGGTATGTCTTTAAATGTAGCTGATATTCTTCTCTTTATTCTCATTTCTTCTGTGTTTATAGGTTGTGAATATGTAACTCTAGGCATTGTTGACCTTAAAGCTCTTATATAAAAAGATGCTTCTAATATATCACCTTGAGCTTGTTTTATAGCTAAGGCAGATAATTCCTTATTGTATAAACTTCCTTCAGACATTACTTTGTCTACAGCATAAGACATCTGTTCCTTAATCTGCTTTACATCTATAGGTAAACTCTCTCCTTTTACTCTATAAAATTCAAGTATATTTTTAGCCTGTAATATAGCTTCTTCTCCACCTTTAACTGCTACATAAGCCATTGTTATAGTACCTCCCAACTTAATTTTGATGACCTTGGTATAAAAGCAAGTTCTCCCTTTTTATCTACTAAAATTAAATCTACTCCTATTGGATAATCTTTATTTATAGTAGACAACCTCTCTAGAAATTCTTTTTTAATGCCATGTAAATAGAGACTATTTTTAGATTTTATACCAGGACCACTTAAATCAAGCTTTATATACTTAGTTTGATAATCTATTGATAAATCATTTACTTGATGTATTATGGTAGCACTCTCATCAGGATATTCAAAAGAACCTATTCTAACTTCTAGTATATCTATTTCTGAATTAGTATCTAAAAATATATAATCTGACCTTTTATAATCTGCTTGATTTGACATTGTAAGTGCTCTTATATTTTTTATATCTTCTTGTGTATGATTCTCTACATAGAAGGTAACTTCTTGGTCTAATAGAGTAATTGCTATACCAATTGCTCCATTTGATAGTTTTGTATTATTTTCTATATTTATATTATCTATATTATTTAATTTCCCAGGAAATGAAGCACTATCTAGCAGTTTTCTATATATTTCTTGTGTATAATTTACCATGACTCTCCTCCTATTTAATCCATAGTATTGAATTGAACTTTTGTTTTATTAATTAAGCTAAACTCATCAATAATCTCTTGCTCATATCTCAAGTTCTCTTCATATACACTTTTATTTATATAATTTTTTAGCTCATCAAATTTAGTGTTATTGCTATGTAAAACTGCATCTATAGTTGCTAAATAAACAACTTTCTTATCATCATTTTCTGCAACTATTCCATAACCTAAACTTTCGTCTACTTTTACGCTACATTCTGTAACTAATATCTCTCCTAAATTAAAAGTTGTATTATTTACACTTTCATTGGCTCTTACCATTACTGTAGCTAAGTTAGGGTCTTTGATTATAGAAATGCTTGATATATCTTTTATCATTGAATATATTTTTTCTAGTTCTCCTAAATCCATATTTATCAATATCTTAGTACTATCAATTGTATACAAGATTTTGCCTCCTTAATTTACCTTTCGTTTACTTATCTAAGAATATAATAAACAACTTAAGTTAAATAGATATTATGTTTCAGTTAAGTCTAATGGATATCTTGTAAATTCTTTTTTAACAATGTTAAGAAAATATATATTAAAAAGATAAAATAAGTCACTAGAAATAAAAAAAGTATACCATTCAAACTGAATGGTATACTCATCTTGTACTTATAAATTGCTCATTTCATATGTCATTATAAATTTTAATTGTTTATTTTATATTAAAAAACTTCTTTGCATTTTCTTTTGTAGCTCTGCATACTTCTTCATAGGATATTCCTTTTTCTTGAGCTATTTTATCAGCGACAAAGGCTACTTGAGAAGGGTTATTTCTCTTTCCTCTGTGTGGCTCTGGTGACATATATGGTGAATCAGTCTCTATAAACAGTCTTTCTAGAGGAATTTCTCTTACTACTTCTCTAGTTTTCTTGTTATTCTTAAAAGTAACTGTTCCTGGAATTGATATATAACAACCCATTTTAACATATTCTCTAGCTAACTCTACATTGCCACTATAACAGTGAAGTACACATCCTATTTCAGGACTCTTAGTGTTTTTTATTATCTCAAAAGTATCTCCATGTGCATCTCTATCATGTATTATTATTGGAAGTTTTAACTCATTAGCTAACTCAATTTGCTTCTTAAACCACTCTTTTTGCTCTTCTCTTGGAGAATAATCATAATAGTAATCTAACCCAATTTCTCCAATAGCTACAACTTTTTCATTTTCAGTTGCAAGTTTTCTTAAAGTATCTATTGCTGTATCATCTAGCTTTGATACATCATGTGGATGTACTCCAACTGCTGAATATATAAAATCATACTTTTTTGCTAGCTCAATTGCTGTTATTGATGTTTCTATATCCGCACCTGGATTTACAACCAAATCTACACCTTTTTCTTTTAATGAACCAATCAGTTCATCTCTATCTTCATCAAAACTTTCATCATTTAAATGTGCGTGTGAGTCAAATAACATCTTTAATCTCCTTACTGTTTAATTGCCTATTAACGAACCTCGCATCCATCTTTAGCTCCTTGTGTAAATGGTAGAATATATGGGTCTCCATCATCACCTGCTGCTAATATCATACCTTGAGATTCTACACCTCTTAATTTAACTGGCTTTAAGTTGCATACTACTGTAACTTCCTTGCCTACCAAATCTTCTGGCTTATAGTATTCAGCTATTCCTGATACTATTTGTCTTGTTTCTGGTCCAAGTTTAACTTGTGACACTAATAATTTATTTGCTTTTGGATGCTTTTCACAGCTTATTATTTTTCCTACTCTAAGCTCTATTTTGTCTAAATCATCAATAGTAATTTCTGCTTTATGTTCTAATGGTTTTTCCTCTACTGGAGGTTTTCCAGAAAACATCTCAGTTAATTCTTCTATTTCTTTTTCTACATCTAATCTTGGGAATAAAGGCTCACCTTTAAATACCTTTACATTTTCGCCAATAAGTCCAAATGTCTTTGTACTTTCCCATGTAGTTATATCATCTTGACCTTTTATTCCTATATGCTCATATATTTTATTAGCTGTTTCATTCATTATAGGATTTATTAATGTAGCGATTATTCTTATAGATTCACATAAATTATATAAAACTGTGTCTAATTCATCTTTCTTAGCTTCATCTTTAGCTAGTGCCCAAGGCATAGTTTCATCTATATATTTGTTAGTTCTTCTAACTAATTTCCATACACTCTCTAATGCTTCATGGAATTGCATCTTATCCATCTCAGCTTCAAAATTTTCTCTAGTTGATACAGCTTGTTCTTTTAAATCTGCATCAAAATCAGTTGAAACTTTTGCTGTTGGTATTATTCCATTATTGTACTTTTCAACCATAGCCACAGTTCTACTTATTAAGTTTCCTAAATCATTTGCCAAATCATAATTTATTCTTGTTACAAAGTTTCTATGAGTATAGCTTCCATCTTGTCCAAATGCAAACTCTCTTAATAAGAAGTATTTAAGTGTATCTATTCCATATCTTTCTATTATAGGCTCTGGATAAACCACATTACCTTTTGATTTACTCATCTTATCATCAGCAAATAATATCCATCCATGCCCAAATACTTGCTTTGGAACTTCTAAACCTAAAGCCATTAAAAGTGCTGGCCATATTATTGTATGGAATCTCACTATTTCTTTACCTACTATTTGGACATTGGCAGGCCAATATTTTTTAAACTCTTCATCATTGTCAGTCATATATCCTAATGCTGTTATGTAATTACATAAAGCATCTACCCATACATAAATTACATGTTTTTCATCAAAAGGAACTTTTATTCCCCAATCAAAAGTCGTTCTTGTTACACTTAAGTCTTCTAATCCTTTATCTAAGAAGTTTGCTACCATTTCGTTTTTTCTAGCAGCAGGGAAACAGAAACTATCATCCTTAAATAACTCTTTTAATCTATCTTCATATTTAGATAGTCTAAAGAAATAAGATTCTTCTTTTACTAAGTATGTTTCTCTTCCACAATCAGGGCATTTATTTCCTTCCAATAATTGAGATTCTGTCCAAAAGCTCTCACAAGGAGTACAATATCTACCTTCATATTCTCCTTTATATATATCACCTTGCTCATATAATTTAGTAAATATTTTTTGTATTATGTCTGTATGTCTTTTTTCTGTCGTTCTTATAAAATCATCATAAGATATATCCATAGTATTCCATAAAGCTTTTATATCTTTTATCATTCCATCAAGATATTCTATCTCTGACATTCCTTGTTCTATAGCCTTCTTTTGGATTTTTTCACCATGCTCATCTGTTCCTGTTAAGAACTTTACATCGTATCCACAGAAACGCTTAAATCTAGCTATCGTATCTGCTGCTACTGTTGAATAAGTATGACCTATGTGTAATCCTCCACTTGGATAGTATATTGGTGTTGTTACATAAAAACTCGGTTTGCTCATATTATTTACCTCCTAATTTTTTTATCGTTCTAGTTTTATAAATATTTCATGGAAATAATAAAAAATCGCCTCCTATGAGCTAACATAGGGGCGAGATTATTCACGGTACCACCCTAATTCATCTATAATAATTATGTTTCACATGAAATGTAGAAATTCACTTTATAGACATCTTAGTAGACTATAACGTGCCCAACCGTTTTATCCTAGCATATATGCTCAGATAAAAAGCTCCAAGACCATCTTCAATAAAGCTTTTGACACTAGCTTTCACCTAATCTAGCTCTCTGATAGAAAAAACCTTTATTTACTCTTCTTTTCATAGCTTATAATTTATATTACTATTTATTTCTATATAATCACTATATTATAAAATTTTTCCCACATTGTCAACAAATTATACAAATATTACATAGCAAATAAAAACAGCTGCTATAACACCAGCAACATGGGTAATCATAGCACATGATAATGTATGTCTAGTGTTTTTTATCTTTAGGCTTCCATAGTATATTGCCATTGTATAAAATATAGTTTCAGAAGAACCTACAATTGTAGCTCCCATTTTTTCTACTAAACTACCTATTCCAACCCTATTTGCAAGTTCACTATACATACCTAAAGCACCACTTCCAGATAAAGGTTTTACACTTATTAGACCTATTAATTCTTTTGGTATACTAAGCACATTTGCTATTGGTGTAAATAACCATTCTAACATATCAAGACCTTTACCTGTTTTGAATATTCCTATTGCCAAAAATATTCCTATTATATATGGTAGAATGTCCCAAGCTGCTTTTAGCCCATCGATTGCTCCTTTTACAAAGCTATCATACACATCTATTTTTTTATATTTACCATAAACTACTATGTACAAAATTATTATTGGTATAAGTAAGTTTGAAAATACTTCCATGTATCTACATCCCCTTTATCTATATCTTTTTTGAAAAAATTTACACGTTATTATCGCTATTGCTGTAGATATAATGGTTGCAAATAAAGTTGTAAAGATTATTTCACTTGGATTTTGAGCTCCCATATCCATCCTTAGTTTAATTATAGTAAATGGAATTATCTGTATAGATGATATATTTATTACCATAAACATAATCATATCATTAGTTGCTGTATCTTTTTTATTGTTTAAAGTTTGAAGTTCGCTCATTGCCTTTAAACCAAATGCTGTTGCACCATTTCCAGCTCCCAGCATATTTAAAGCAATATTCATAACTATATAAGACATTGCCTTGTGACCTTTTGGAATAGAAGGAAATAATCTTCTCATTATAGGATTTAATTTCTGACCTATCTTTTCGATTAGACCTGATTCTTTTGCAATATTCATTACACCCATCCAAAGTGCCATGATACCAGCTAAACTTATTGCAAATTCTATACCTTTTGATGTCTCACTCAATATAACTTTATTTAATTCACCCATATTTTTAGAAATCAGACTTCCTATTATTCCTATTGATACCATATAAAACCATATTTTTCCTATCCTAATCATCCTCCTCTTTAAATAATTTTATGATAGTTAGGTAATACTTTATACTTGAAAGTTGTACTATATTATGTTTTAGTATAAGTGTGGGAGTTTTTATAATTTTTAATATTTAATAATAATTAAGGAGAGAAATAATGAGAAATCTAACACTTCTTACTGATTTATATCAGCTTACTATGTTAAATGGCTATTTTGAAAAAAATATTCACGAAGACATTGTTGTATTCGATATGTTTTTTAGAAAAAACGCTTGTGATGGAGGGTATACTATAGTTTGTGGTATTGATCAGGTTGTTGAATACATAGATAATCTTCATTTTTCAGATGAAGATTTAGAGTACTTAAAAAGCTTAAATTTATTTTCTGATAAATTTCTAAAGTTTTTAAAAGAATTTAAGTTCACAGGAGATATATATGCTGTTGAAGAAGGAACTATCATGTTTCCTAATGAGCCATTGATTACTGTTAAGGCACCATTATATCAAGCTCAACTTATTGAAACAGCATTGTTGACTATAGTCAATTTTCAATCTCTTATTGCTACTAAAGCCTCTAGAGTTTGTTTTGCAGCTCAAGGAGACCCTGTATTTGAATTTGGGTTACGTCGTGCACAAGGTGCTGATGCAGGTATATATGGAGCTAGAGCTGCTGTAGTTGGTGGTTGTACTGGAACTGCAAATGTATTAGCTGGGAAAATGTTTGATATTCCTATAATTGGTACACATGCGCATAGTTGGGTACAAAAATTTGATACTGAACTTGATGCATTTCAAGCATATGCTGATGTTTATCCAGACAAATGCTTACTTCTTGTAGATACTTATGATGTATTAAACAGTGGTGTACCTAATGCAATAAAGGTGTTTAAAAATATTTCTGAAAAAGGATACAAACCTATGGGTATAAGGCTAGATTCTGGAGATTTAGCTTATTTATCTAAAGAAGCAAAAAAACAATTAGATAGTGCTGGCTTTTCAGATATTAGTATCACTGCATCTAATGACCTTGATGAATACACTATATCATCACTTAAAGCAGAAGGAGCTACTATAAATTCATGGGGAGTAGGTACAAAACTCATTACATCTTTTGATTCACCTTCTCTTGGAGGAGTTTACAAATTAGCTGCATCTTGTGAAAATGGAACTCTTGAACCTAAGATAAAGATTTCTGAAAATCCAGAAAAAATAAATAATCCTGGTTACAAGAAAGTTATAAGAATATATAACGAAGACAATAAAGCAGAGGCAGATTTAATTATGTTACATGATGAAGTTATAGATGAATCTAAACCTTTAGAAATCTTCCATCCTACATATACATGGAAAACGAAGACATTTACAAAATATAAAGTTAAAGAGCTTCTTAAACCACTGTATATAAAAGGAATATGCAAATATAATAAAAAACCTGTTCTTGAAATAAAAAATCATGTACAATATGAATTAAGTACTATCTGGGAACAATACAAAAGACTTTCAAAACCACACATTTATAAGGTTGATTTATCTAAAGATCTTTGGTATTTAAAAACAAAAATGATAGATTCTAAAAAAGTTTTATAGCATTAATTATTTTTATTTAAGGGGGACTGTTTATTTATGGATGTTACAGATTATAGAATCATAGAAATTTTACAGGATGATGGGAGAATTTCTATGAAGGACTTAGGAAAAATAGTTGGTTTAACTTCTCCTGCAGTTTCAGAAAGAGTCAAAAGATTAGAAGAATCTGGTGTTATAGAAGGATATAAAGCTATTGTTAACCCAGATTCATTAGGTAGAGTTATAAAGGCATTTATTCATATTTCTCTTCCAAGTAATGGATATACAGAATTTATCGAGTCAGCTGGAAAGGACCCTAGAATTGTAGAATGTCACCATATAACAGGTGATGATTGCTTACTTTTAAAAGTAATTGTAAAAGATATGTACGAATTAGAAAATGTGATTGATACTATAAAGAAAATTGGTTCTACTAAGACCTCTGTTATACTATCAACACCGATACAAGCAAAATCAATATTGTAATATAAGTTAAATACTAATGGTTTATTAATTAATAGACCATTAAGTATCCTTAATGAGATTCCAATTTTTGATATAAAAAAAGTTGTCTTTCATAATTTTATAACAAAGACAACTTCTTTTATGTTTTTGAAATCTACATAGTTTAAACTTTAACTAACCATTTAAAATTCAATTATATTGACTAAATTTATACATGTGTATAATTACTTTTATACAAGTAATTTGTTAGAATGTATTCCATATATGTCTTTAACACACTCACTTCTTCGCTTTTGTCTAATAGCTTTATTGTAGAAACTATATCTGCATATCCAAGTAGTATTATTCCTATAGTATCTTCACCCATTAGATTAAATACATTAATTAATTCTTTTCTACTCAAATCATTTTTCTTATACAAAGACAAAAGTATCATGTGATGTCTTACATATTTACTTATAAGTTTATATGTTTCTGTTGATAACTCTAACTTTATCCCCATATTGTCTACTATTTGAGCACCTATTTTTTCATGATTTGTAAAATGAACTCTTCCTGTTTCATCTAAAGTCATGCTATCAGGCTTACCTATATCATGTAAAAATATTCCTAACTTTAGTGCATGTAACTTATTTATACCATCCTCAACATATTCATCTAAATAATTTAACACATGTTCTTTTAAATGTATTGGGAAAAAATATTTATCATTTAGAACGATTTCTAATTCTCTTAATGCATTTATAGAGTGCTCAAAGCAATTAACAACATGATATTTACATTCTCCTACAGACTTCATACATTTTACTTTAGGTATTATTTTTTCCAGTTCATCCTTTTTATCCAACTCTATAAACGTTTTATGTGTATCTTTTCTCTTTAAACTTTCTATTATAATTTTTTCTATTTCCATAAAATCACCTCAGATTCAGGTTTTATAAATCCAGAACTTGTTTATAAACTACATCCTTTTTTAATTTTCTATCTTTACAAACTATTTTTATTGCATCTTTTTTGTTCATACCACTTTCAATTAGTTTTAAAACATATTCCCTATCCGTAAGAGCATCATAATCTTCTTTTATTGACTTTTCACCATGAAAGCCTTCTACTATTAATACGAACTCTCCTCTTACTTCTTTTTCATCAAATATTTTTATAACAGTTTCTATATCTTCTCTGATTATCTCTTGATATTTTTTTGTAAGTTCTCTATTTATGGAAATTTTTCTATTTCCAAGAATCTTAAACATATCTTTTAGTGTATCCTTCAATCTATGTGGTGATTCATAGAAAATTATAGTTCTACTTTCTTCTTTTATTTCTTCTAGTTGTCCTTTTCTAACTTTTTTATCTCTATCTAAAAAGCCCTCAAAAACAAATTTATGTGTATCCATACCAGAGCCAACTAAAGCAGTTACAAATGCTGTTGCTCCTGGTAAAACCTCTATCTCTATATTATTTTGTATAGCTTGCTTTATTATCTCTTCTCCTGGGTCAGATATACCAGGCATACCTGCATCGCTTATCAAAGCTATATTTTCTCCATCAATAAGTTTATTTATTAAATAATCTCCCTTTGAATCTTTATTATGTTCATGATAACTAGTCAGAGGCTTTGAAATTTCAAAATGATTTAAAAGTTTTATACTATGTCTTGTATCTTCTGCCGCAATCAAATCTACTTCTTTTAATACTCTTAAAGTTCTGTATGTTATATCCTCTAGGTTTCCTATTGGTGTTGGACATATGTACAATTTCCCACTCATCTATAACTCTCCTATATCTTCATTATTATATATTGCTTTTAGTTCTTTTGTATAATTCCCATCTTCTCCATAAACATACAATGGGTCTAATATCTTAAGCTCTGGCCTTCCATCTTTCACAAATTGAACCAAAACTAAATTAGGTGCTTTTTTAGGTCTTGGATGCACAAATTGGATAACCTTTGGCTCTAGTTTATATCTTCTTCCTAAAGTTATTATATCCACCAATCTTGTTGGTCTGTGTATCATAAAAAACTTTCCTCTAGGCATAACTAATCTAGATGCAGCTTTAATTACATCTTCCAAATTACACTTTACTTCATGTCTTGATATAGCTTTTTTATCATTTGGGTTTTTTATTCCATCAATATGCATATATGGAGGGTTTGATGTAACTACATGATAACCATTTATATCTAAAACTTTATCTATAGATTTTATATCCTCATTTATAATTTCAACTCTTTCTTCTAGACTATTTAATTTTACAGAACGAGTTGCCATTTCATATACATCTTCTTGTATTTCTACACCAATAATTTTTTTAGCTTCACTTTTACCTGCTATCAGTATAGGTATGATACCTGTTCCTGTACCTAGGTCTACAACTTTAGCATCTTTTTTTATTTTAGTAAAATTAGCTAATAAAACTGCATCTATACCAAAACAAAATCCATTAGTATCTTGTATAAGTTTAAGACCTTTTAATTGTAAATCATCTATTCTTTCTGAATCTTTTAATTGCATATTCATAAACGCTCCTCAAATATTAATAACCTCAAGTATTATTTGCTTTAAAAAAGGTAGGAAAAGCCCTACCTTAAATTTAATCTTCTAATTTCTTCAACTCTCTTAGTGTAGCTTCATCTAATCCATCATTATCTTTGCATTTACCACCACAGCCATCACATTTTTTAGGCTCTCTAAGTATCCTTATATCTTCTCTTGTATATATCTTTACAGTTTTATCCTGAAACTCTACTTTAATTTGCTCTAATAGAGGATTTACTTCTACAACTTTTCCTTTTCCATCATCCGATTGCACTAGTGCACCTACAATAGGCATTTTTTCTATCGCCTCACTATATACATCGTGCTCATATTTTAAACAACAGAATAATCTTCCACATATTCCAGATATCTTTGTTGGGTTTAAAGATAGGCTTTGGTCTTTTGCCATTTTTATTGAAACTGGTTGAAAATCACCTAACCAAGATGAACAACAAAGTTTTCTACCACAAGGTCCTAGACCTCCTATAGATTTTGCTTCATCTCTAACACCAATTTGTCTAAGCTCTATTCTAGTCTTAAATATAGCAGCCAAATCTTTTACCAATTCTCTAAAATCTATTCTTCCTTCTGCTGTAAAGTAAAAAATCAATTTATTTCTATCAAATGTATACTCACAATCTATTAGAAACATTGTTAACTCATGTTCTTTTATTTTTTGTTGGCATAATTCAAAAGTTTCTTTTGCCTTTTCTTTATTTTCTAGATATATTTTTTTATCTTCCTCTGTGGCTATTCTTATGATTGGTTTTAGAGGGGAAACTAGTTCGCTCTCGTCCATATCTTTTGGTCCTACTACCACTTTCCCATACTCTAGACCTCTTGCAGTTTCTACAACTACATCCATATCTTGCTCTATATTAAAATCAACAGGGTCAAAATAATATATTTTTCCTGCACTTTTAAATCTTATACCTACTATTTTTATCATTTAATCACCTCGTATATATTTAAAGACATAACTTGTATGCTTATATTAAAATTGCAATTGCTCTTTATTTTACTCTTTGCATCTTCTATTATATCAATAATTTTGGACAATTGAGAATAACTAATTTTTCCACTCATATTTTGAATAAAAACTAGCTTGTCTACATTTATTAGCATATTTTTGTTCACATTTTCTTTTAACAGGATAATATCTCGAAAATAGTTTATCATAATATCCAATAAACTTATAATATTACCTCTATATTTTTCCATATTATTTGGGATGTTTAGAATCTCTACTATGTTTTTATCTAACATTACTTGAATATACTGTTGTATATCGTCCCTCATCACTGAAAATTCAGCAGACTGAGATAGACTCAAAGCATTCTCAATACTTCCTCTTGAGAAAGTAGCTAATAGTTGGGCTCTTTCTTCCTCTATACCTGTATCTATTAAATATTTTTTTAAATCTTCCATTGGTATAGGTGAGAACTTTATTATATCACATCTAGATTTTATAGTTTCTAGTAAAGATTCTTTGTTATTTGTAACTAAGATTATTATAGCATAATCTGGAGGTTCCTCCAGTGTCTTTAAAAGTGCATTTTGGGCTTCTACAGTCATTTTCTCAGCATTGTTAATTATATATATTTTATAGTCCTTATGAGGTCTTATTACTATGTCTGATTGCATATTTCTGATTTGGGCTATTTTTATGCTATTTCCATCTGGCTTTATGAGTATATAATCTGGACTATTTTCTAGATTTACATAATCAAGCAACAACTTAGACAACTCATCAGCAAACTTCTTTTTTCCTATTCCATCTATACCCTCAAACATATACGCATTATTAAGTTTATTTTTCTTTATAGAATTTGTTAAATATTTCTTTGCAAAATTTTGACCTATAATATTTTCAAAATACATATTTATCTCTCCATAGATTTTATTGAACCAAGAACTATTTCATAAACTTCATTATGTATACTTTCAATACTTCTTAATTCGTTATCTGAAACACAATTTATTTTTTTCCAATCATATTTATCTGCTATATATAAAGCATTATTGTAAGATTTCTTCAAATACTCTATATCACTTTCATGAATATCTTTTTCTTCTTCTCCTGTAATCTTGTTTTTTCTATTTTCCATGAGTTTCTCACTAAACTCAATAGGAACATCTAGAAATACAACACAATCAGGTTGTGGTATCTTAAATAAATTAAATTCATAATCAGCTAGCCAGTTTAAATATGCTTCTCTATCAGAAACATCCATTTTAGAAGCCTGGTGTACCATATTAGAGGTTGTATATCTATCTGCAATAATTATTCCACCTTCATTGTAAAACTCCTCCCAATCGGTTTTAAATGAAGCATATCTATCTGCAGTAAAAAAAGTTGATGCTATATATGGGTCTACATCTGATGCATTTTTACCAAAATCTCCTTTTAGATACATTTTTACTAAAGCAGATGATGGAGACTCATAATTTGGATATTCTACCTTTTTAATCATATAGCCTTCTTTTTTTAGTCTTTCATATAATCTTTTTGTCTGAGTTGCCTTTCCACTTGCATCTGAACCACTTTCTATAATTATTAACTTACCTTTCATTTTCATATCCTCCATACAAACACTTTTTACTTTTTAATATAATTTTTATTTAGACAACTTTATATAAATATTCTATATATTACTCATTACAACTATAAGTTTTTTACTTCATATTATAATTTTAAACTTTGTATTATAAACTTAAATATTTTCTAAATCTATTACTTCTATAAAATTTAAATCTACATCTTTTAGTCCACTTACAACCATCCCTTTAGAATTACAGAATATTAAATAATCTATTATTTCTTTGCTTATAATTTCACCAGGAGATATTATGCTTATCCCAGGTGGATATGGCACTATACATTCACCACAGACTTTACCTATGCTGTCATATATTTTAACACTTTTTTTAGTTTTATAAAATGCTTCTCTAGGTGTTAATATTTTCTTTGGAATAATAGTGGGATATTCTTTATTTTCTAACTTTGTAAATTTAAAGTCTTCTTTTACAATATTGTTCAATGCTGTTTCTAAACTATTGAAATCCTTAGTACTATTTCCTATTGTACATATTAAAAGGACTCCATAATAATTAGATAATTCTACCTGTATGTTGTATTTATTTCTTAAAATATTTTCTAATTCATAACCTGTTAGACCTATATTTTTAGAGGATATAAATATCTTTGTTTTATCATTCGTATCATATATCTCAATATTTTCATTAATATTGTTTTTAAAAACTCTAATTTTATTTAAAAGCTCTTTCATTAGTTCTTGTCCCTTATTTTCATATATATCTACCGCTAACTCCAAAGAAGATAACAATATATATGAAGGACTTGAGGATTCTGTGATTCTCAACAGATTTAAGAGTCTATCTATGTCAATTCGATTTCCTTTTATATGTATCATTGATGATTGAGTAAATGATGGGAGTGTTTTATGAGTACTTTGTACAACTATATCTGCACCCTGCTCAAGAGCTGTTTTAGGAAGTCTATCACTAAGACCTAAATGAGCACCATGTGCTTCATCTATTATCACTACCATTTTTTTATCATGCGCATAATTACAAATACATTCTAAATCATATGTCATTCCATAATATGTAGGATATGTAAGAAGCACTGCTTTTGCATCTAAGTTTTTATCTATTACATCAATCGCATTACTTATGGATATTCCCTTTAAGACATTCGTATCTTCACTTATCTCACAAGAAACATACTCTATATCTATATCTCCCAAAATGCATGCATTTATAACAGATTGATGACAATCTCTATTTACAATTATTTTACTCTTAGGAGCGCACACTGACATTATCGCAGACTGTATTCCACAACTACTCCCATTAACTAGATAATATGTATAATCGCTTTTAAATACTCTTGATGCTTTCTTCTGAGAACTCTTTATAATCCCTTCTGGCGAATGTAAGTTATCAGTTCCTAATATTTCAGTAGTATCCATTTTATACAAATTTTCTAATACATTTCTATATCCTAATTTCTCATAAATTCTGCCTTTTTTATGACCAGGCATATGAAAAGATATTACTTCATTATTTACAATATTACTTAATTCATTAATTATAAACATATATTAATAATACTCCTTTTTTCACATAGTACTTCTTTCTTGTATAATACATCTTTTTAAAAACTTCAATTCTTATCTATTTTACCATTAAAAAAGATACAAATTAAGATTTTTATAAAATTAAATACCTCATCCTAAATATTTAGAATGAGGTATTTAATATAAAAGTACAAATTAAATTATTCTCTATCATCAGACATTAAGCTTGGTATTAAGTATAATCCAGCTAAACCTACAATGAAGTATATTATTCTACTTACCATTTCATATGTTCCGCCAAAGATACTACCTATTAAATCTGTACCTAGGATACCAATTCCTCCCCAGTTAAGAGCACCGATTATAGCTAAAATTAAAGCAACTTTTTTCATTTCTATCACTCCTCAAGAATTAAATTTTTATAATAGTCCATAATTCCTGTGTTTAGTTTCCCCGAAATAAAAAAAGAAATACATATTTTTTGTCTTTTTTTACAAAAAATAAAAAAATTACGTGGCTACGTCCTACTCTCCCAGGCAGTTTCCCACCAAGTACCATCAGCGCTAGAGAGCTTAACTT
>NZ_JAGWCW010000019.1:0-72298 GCF_020657835.1 Clostridioides sp. ZZV14-6387 | reverse complement strand
GTTTCCCTATATGCTGACTATTTTAGCTACTAACTCACGACTAAAGTCACAAGTGTGCGTAGCTATTTTTTAATCAAGCTGTTCAATTGCTCTAGTATTTCCAATTAATCCATCTACCATGAAAGCCAAATGCATCATAAGCCCAATTACTTTGTCATATTTTTTTTCTACATTAAATATCAAAAATAGCTCATCAGACACAGATTTTATATCCTTAAATATTCTATTATAATTAGAATTTTTTAAAGATGTTCTTAGTCCTTCAACTACATCATCATAACCAATACTTATCTTTATAATATTTTTTAATTTATTTATATTTTCATCTTTATCTATATCTTTTTTGCTGACATAGTCAATCCCTTTAACATTAATTCTTTGTTCATTGATTAATGCTACAACATTACTGCTTTCTTTTAGTTTTGCAATATTTAAACTTAAATCTTTTTCTGTTTTATATGGTACAGATATAATATCTATTCCATCTAAATACCTATTCATTTTTTCTTCTAGTATTTTTCTTGTCTTGTTATCTACACCTTCTGAAACATGCGATGCTATAATAATTGTTTTAGATAAGTTTTCTTTATTTTGAATTTCATTAGCTCCAAAATAGTACTTTCTTGTATTGACAATGGAATTATATACATCATTTAATGATAGCCCCATGTTAGCTTTTTGAACTGCTTCTAACACAGTTAATGTGGTCACCATAGGAACTACTCTTACATCACACTTTTTTTCATTTTTTATAATTTCATCAAAAGAATTTAATGAGCCCATATCTGTAAATAGTAGTATATCTTTATTGTCTATGTTATTAATCAATCTTTTAAAATCTATAATTACTCTTTCATAACTTTTATCCAACTTCATATCAAATGAAATAGCATTACATTCTCCAATAATATCACTAACTGCTTTCACCATACTACTTGCTGTAGTTTCCCCATGCATTGTAACTATGATATTAAAGTTATTCATTATTTTATTTTGCTCATCTTGTTTAGCTTGTACTATAAATAATGTAATATATGCTACAGTTTCTATAGATAAAAATAAATCAAATTCATTCTCAATTATTCCAACTATTTTCAAGGCTGTCCTAAATTCACTTCTATTATTTCTTCTAATTTGATTTAAGTCTATATTGTTTGTAGAATTATTTTTATCTAATACATTTTTTATGTATATTGCCATTGACCTAAATATTGATTCATTTATATTTATTTCTTCATCTTCCTTAATAATTTGTCTTATTACTTTACACATATTTTTAAACTTAACATCATTAAATAATGAGTTATCTGCTATATTCATTTCTACAGACTCATTAAGATTGGAATTTACTGCATTAATAATGTTCATATTATAGTTAATAATTTCTTCTTCCCCAAATGGTGTAAATAAAAAGAATTCTATTCCATGTGTTATAACTTCATCTGCTTTAATAGACTTATCTCTATAATCATCATTCACTTCATTTATCGACTTATCAAAGTATTTTTTCTCTATATAAATTGGTTCTTTATTGTTTATTTTATATCTTAAGTATCCATTTGCAACAGCTAACTTTATATCATTTTGAAGTTGACCTACATTATTTTTACAATCATAAAGTAGTAATGATTTAATTATTTCCCTATGTACTTTTATAGAAATAGAAATACTTTTTGATTCTTGCTTAAAAAAGTTTTTAACTAATTCCATTCTTTCAATCATGGTTCTATTTCTCAATGAAGGTATTTCTATTTTCATAGGTATTCTTCTATTAAATGTATCTAACAGTGTTGATGTTGGATTTTCTGTAGTAGCACATATTATTAATACCTCAGACTCTCTTTCCTTAGTCGCATCTCCTAACCTTTTAAATGTTCCCTTATCTATAAAAGTAAACAACATCTCTTGACCTTCTGCTGGTAATCTATGAATTTCATCTAAAAATAATATCCCTCCATTTGCAATTTCTAAAAGTCCCTTTCTTGAAGATTCTGCTCCTGTGTAAGCACCTTGTTCCACTCCAAAAACATGTCCCATAAGTAATTGTGGGTTATTTGCATAATCTGCACAGTTAAATGTTATAAAGGGTGCTTTATCTTCTCTAATTCCACTATCTATAGAATAATCATACATGTACCTAGCAATCATACTTTTTCCTACTCCTGTTTCTCCATAGATAATGGTATGGAGTCCATTTGTAGGATAGAGCATTGCAACTTTACATTTTTCTATTATAGGTCTTAAACTTTGCGTTTTACCTATTAAGGTTTCAAAACTATCTTTTTTTATTTTAGTTTCTATTTTTATTTCTTTTTCTATATCAAGCAACTCTTCTTCATTAATACTAACATTTGCAGGAACATAATATACTGGTTTTCCTTTTATCTTTGTAACCATACCTTCATTGAACAATTGGTTCAAATATGTACTTATATTGTTTCTTGCAATTCCAGTTTTTTCTGATAATCGATTAGCTGTAATTCCTTTTCCATTTTCCCTATATAATGCTTTTAAAACTTCCATTACTTTATCTTTCTTATATATCATTACAACCTCCCCCCACATTTGTAATCTCTTATTAATCTATTCTTAAATTTTATTTTATCTTATGAATAATATATTTTTGTTGTTTTTAATTTTATTATATTTGAAAAACGGGAATAAAAAAACCTATTTTTGGAATGGTTCTAAAATTTATCCAAAAACAGGCTTTTAATTCACAGTTAAAACAACTAGTCATTACTTAGAGTGACTTTATACTAAACAACTTTTAAATTTTCTTGATATTTATTTATCTCTGATTTAGAAGAATATACAAAATGACCATCTGAAACTTCAATCCAACTCAATGACTTCTCATTTAAACAGTCACATACATTAGAATTATACTCTACTCTATTTCTTGACTTAGCATATTTAGGGTCAGGAATAGGAATCGCAGAAAGTAAAGATTTTGTATATGGATGAATAGGATTATTATATAATTCATTTGAACTTGCTAATTCTACTAATTTTCCATTATACATAACTCCTATACGGTCACTAATATGTCTCACCATAGATAAATCATGAGCTATAAATAAACAAGTTAAATTCTTTTCTTGTTGTAATTTCTTAAATAAATTTACAATTTGCGCTTGTATAGATACATCTAAAGAAGCTATAGGTTCATCAGCTATTATAAATTCTGGGTCTACTGAAAGAGCTCGTGCTATGCCAATACGCTGTCTTTGTCCACCTGAAAAATCAGAAGGATACTTATTTGCATAACTTCTATCAAGTCCAACTAGATTTAACATCTCATATACTTTATTCATTCTCTCTGTTTTATTTTTACAGACACCTTGAATTTTTAGTGGTTCTGAAATTATATCTGCAATTGTCATACGTGGATTTAATGATGAAGTAGAATCTTGAAAAATAATCTGCATGCTTTTATTTACATCTTTTTTTATAAATTTATACGTTTTTTTATCTGAGATACAATTTCCTTTGTAAATTACTTCTCCACCAGTAGATTCATGTAATCTTATTATAGTTTTGCCAGTTGTGGATTTTCCTGAACCTGACTCTCCTACTAATCCAAATATCTCGCCTTTATATATATCAAAACTTATATCATCAACAGCTTTTACAGTAGTACTTTTATCCAAATGAAAATATTGTTTTAAGTTTTTTATTTCTAGTATTTTTTCTCTATTCATTAGAAATCACCCTTCCACAATTTACTCTAACTGGTATATCTACTTTAGGTGCATCTGGATGCAATAACCAAGTTGCTGCACTATGTGTATCATTAATTTTAAACATTGGTGGTTCTTTTTCATAATCTATTTTAAGAGCATTTTTATTCCTTACTGCAAATGCATCTCCTTTTGGAGGATTCAATAAGTTTGGGGGCATTCCAGGTATATTATATAAATAATCATCCTGTGAATCTAAAGTAGGTAATGAGCCTAACAAGCCCCAAGTATATGGATGCCTAGGGTCATAAAATATATCTTCTACTGTTCCAATTTCTACAATCTTTCCTGCATACATGACTGCTATTCTATTAGCTATAGTTGCAACTACACCTAAATCATGAGTTATAAATATTATTGATAGACCTATCTTATCTTGTAAATCTTTTATTAGGTCAATTATTTGAGCTTGTATAGTTACATCTAGAGCTGTTGTAGGTTCATCAGCAATCAATACTTCTGGATTACAAGCAAGTGCTATAGCTATTACTATACGTTGTCTCATTCCACCAGAAAAATGATGTGGAAATTGTTTAAATCTTTTTTCTGGATTATCTATTCCAACCAATTCAATAAGTTCCAAAGCCCTTTTTTTAGCCTCACTTTTACTTATACCTTGATGAATCACTATAGTTTCTGATATTTGCTTTCCTATTGATATAGTTGGATTAAGAGATGTCATAGGGTCTTGAAATATCATTGATATATTCTTCCCTCTGATAGACTCCATCTCTTTTTCAGAGTTTTTAACCAAGTCATTTGATTTAAATAAAATTTCTCCATTTTTAATATATCCATTATATGGGAGTATCCTCATCAAACTCTTACATAATACTGATTTCCCACAACCAGATTCTCCAACTATAGCAAGTGTTTCACCTTTTTTTAGATTAAAAGATACATTTCTTACAGCCTGCACTTCTCCTTCTTCTACTTTAAAACTTACAGATAGATTATTAACCTCCAATAAATGTTCCAAAAACCATCAACCCCTATGCTATTCAAACCCTAGGGATGTATTTATATCCCTAAGGTTTCTAATTAATTTAAATGTTATTCAATTGTCCAATCAGCTATGTTCCAGAATATACCTACACCATGATGACCTAGAACTGTATCAGGTGTTAGCCCTTTGATATTTGGTTTTCCAACATAGATTGCATCTATATAAGCAATAAATGTGTAAGGCATATCTTTAGTCATTTCTTCTTGGAATTGTTTATATAATTTTAATTTTTCATCTTTATTTTCTGTCTCTCTTGCTTTTTGAAGTATTTTATCTATGGCAGGATTAGAGTAAGCACTGTAATTTGCACCTTTATCTGTTCCAAACACTTTATATGTGTGGTCATCTGGGTCAAATGGACTTCCCCAACCGATTAAATGAGCATCTTGATTAGCCCAATCTGTTTCAGTTACAACCACAGCTTTAGCATCCACGCCTATTTCTTTTAACTGTTGTGCACATATTTTAGCCATATCAACTCTAACTTGGTCACTCTCACCTGCTGTTATTTCAAAAGCTAGTTTAGTACCTTCTTTTTCATAAATTCCATCAGAACCTAACTTCCATCCTAGCTTTTCAATTTCTTGTTTAGCTTTTTCTGGATTATATTCAAACTTTTCTATATCAGGGTTGTTATATGGTCCCATTTGTAAAGGTGAATATGCTGGCACACCATGCCCTAATAACACACTATCAACTATTGCTTTTCTATCTATTGCATAACTTAAAGCATTTGGTAATCCTTTAGTTTTTTCATCTTTAAAGAACTTAGAGTTAAAATTGTACAATATACCTCTATAGTCTGCTGTTTTCATTATATTTACTTTAAAGTTCTTTTCATCTTTTTCAAAGTTAGACATGTCTTTAGGAGTTACTTGAGCTAAGTCTAATTCTCCTGATTTCAATTGCATTGCTTTAGCCTTATCATCTGGAACGATTTTAAATACTACTTTATCTAAACCTGGCTCTTTTACAAAATAATCACTATTTTTAACAAGTGTTATACTTTGACCTTTATCCCATTTTTCAAGTTTAAATGGTCCAGTTCCTATTGGTTTTTGATTAAATTCATCAGTAGTTATATCTTTACCTTCTAATGCATGTTTTGGTAATATTCCTACTGTCAAATAATCAAGCATTGCTGTATTTGGAGCTTTTAAAGTAATTTTTATAGTAGTATCATTAACTACATCAATTTTTGTTATATCTTCATAATTTGATGCTATTTCAGAAGCATTGTCTGGCTTCATTATAGTTTCTATTGTAAACTTAACATCATTTGCTGTAAATTTCTCTCCATCATGCCACTTAACATCATCTCTTAAATTAAAAGTATATGTATTTGTTGCCTCATCAAATTTCCAGTCCTTTGCTAGACAAGGAACTACTTTATTGTTTTCATCATGAGCTGTTAATCCATTAAATATTAATGAATTTATTTCTCCATGTTCATATAGTGCAGGATTTATACTTGTATAGTCATTACTTCCATAAACAAGTACCTTTCCATCTTTAGATGTATCTGCTTTTTTATCTTTGTCTCCTCCACTAGAACAACCTGCCATTAGACTAAGTATCATTACTAAACTTAAAACTTTTAACTTCTTTAATTTCATGATGCTCCCCCTTTTGCTTTTTATAAAGTATTTTTCAAAGCTTTGACCCCATTTATTTAAATAGATATTTCAAATACCTCAGTATTTGTTTATTTAGTGCTCAAATGCTGATTTATAAATTACTAGATTTTTTATTATTATTTTTTCTTACATAATTCCCTATATTAGTTATACACACTAATGTAGTAACCAAAAACATACCTGGAATAAGTATAATCCACCATCTATTTGAAAGTAATGCTTCTTCTGATAAAGATAACATACTTCCCCAAGAAACAATTTCTATTGGAAGACCTATACCTAAAAAACTAAGTGTTGATTCAGTCCCAATAGCTGCACCTATGTTTGTTACAACCATAAACATTATCGATGCTACAAAGTTTGGAAGTAAGTGCTGTTTTAATGTATAGAAGAATCCTCCTCCCATACTTTTAGCTGCTAGTATATATTCGCTATTTCTTATTTGTCTAACCTCTGTTCTTACAATCTTAGATATATTCATCCAGCTCGTTATACCTATTACTATAGACATAGATATTGGATTTGAATTTCCAAGTATAGCCTGTACAAATATTATGATTAATATTGAAGGTATACTAAGTATAATCTCTGTAAATCTCATCATTGCATCATCTACAAGTTCGGACGCTAAACCACTTATACTTCCATAAATAATTCCTATAGCAGTTGATATTATGGTAGAAAACAATCCTATAAATAAAGATATTTTTCCTCCATACCATATCATAGAATATATATCTCTACCCATTGAGTCTGTTCCAAATAAAAAAGTTTTATTTGGAGCTAAGTTAGAGCTTACTAAATCCATGTATGTTGGTTTATGTGTCATTATAAAAGATGAAAATACACTTCCAATAACTATAATTGATAAAATTATAATTGATATATATGGTAATTCTTTAATTTTTTCAAATAAGGTTTTCCTTTTTTCTATATGTTCCTCTTCTTCTACTAAAATATAATTTTCTCCTACAATTTCAAAATCACTACATTGTGGCTTCATTAGTATCACCTCTATCATATTTCATTCTAGGGTCTATTTTATTGTTTATAATTTGAGCTAGCATATTACCAAATACTACTAAAGCCCCTGTTATTAAACATAAAACTAATAACATATTATAATCATGATACTTTGCACTTTCAAAACAAAGAGTTCCTAACCCTGGATAAGAAAAAACTTTTTCAACTACATAAGTTCCTCCCAATATGTGAGGTATTGAAATGGCCATTATACTGATATACGATGGCATTATATTTCTCAGGCAATGCTTAAAAACAATGGTTCTATTATTTAAACCTTTTGCCTTACATAACAGTACATAATCTTCTCTTATTTCTTCTAGCAATTTATTCCTTATCATATATGTGTAATACCATAAATGACTTAATATAAGTACTGTAAGAGGTAAGATTAGATGTGATACCCTACTTAATATGTTGCTTTCTTCTCCCATTGCATAGGCACCACTGCTTGGAAGTACACTTAAGTTTATACTAAATATAAGTATAAGTACTAAAGCAACCCAAAATGATGGAATACAGTTGGTTATTGTTCCTAGCTTACATATAATTCTATCAATGAGCTTATCTTCATGTAGTGTACAAAATATTCCTAACAATAAGGCTAGCACAAAGGTAAGTATATACCCTGAACCACCTAATATTATGGTATTTATATAGACATCATTTATAACAGAAGTAACATTTTGTTTATATTTAAATGAAATTCCAAATTCTCCTTTTGACGCATCCGAAATCCATTTTATATATTGGCTATATATTGGTTTATCCAAACCAAGTTTTTTCATAGCATTTTCTTTTTCCTGAATGCTCATTCTTTCTACACCATCTCCATAGTAAGATATTAATGGGTCTCCTGGAGCAAGTCTTGCCATGTAAAAAACAACAAAAGATAATAAAAACATTACTAAAATAAACTGCAACAACTTTTTAAGTATATCCTTTAACAAACCCCTATTCCCCCTTTGTTGCAATAAAAAAAACCACATAAAAGTAAACGTCAAGTAACGTTAAAACCTTCGTGGTTCTATTATCATTAAACAAATTAAATTTTCAATATTTATCTATGAATTAATTTTAGCATCATTTATTAACTGTGTAAACAAACTTTTTAAAAATTGTTAAAATTTCATCAAATTGTTTTATTTATACCTAAAATAAAATTTTTATGTTCTATTTTCTAGCGTTTATTATAAAATCATAAATTTTTAGGTTGACTATATTGATAAATTATATTATATTGGTTTCTATGCAAACCATTTAAGAGGTGATTTTATTGAAAACTAATTATGATTGTTTTAGAATAGCTATGCTTTTAAAAGAACTCTATTCTAAAACTATGTACACAGTAGAAGAAAATTTTAAAGAAAATGGATTAACACATCAACAGATTATAGTTATAAAGCTGATAGCTCATAATCAAGAACTTACAATATCACAATTATGTGATGAAATGTCTCTAGCTAAAGGTACAGTTTCAGGTATAATCAGCAGACTAGAACATATTGGCTATATAGAAAAATTCAAAAAATCTGAGGATAAAAGAAATACATATGTTAAGTTCACGAAGACAGGGCTTGAATTTGCAACAAACTTTAAAACTAAAATGCAAGAAAGTTTTAATGATATATTTAAAAACTGTGATGAACAAGAATTAAATGACTTAGTAAAAAATCTTAGAAATATATTAACAAAGATAAAGGAGAGATAATTATGAATTCTAAATTAATACTTGCAATAGTATTTATAACATCAGCATTAATTTTCTACACTATAGGTGTATTTGGAGAAAGAAAGGCTAAAATTTTAAAGAAGAAACATGTAATCATATTTTGGCTTGGTTTGATATTTGATACATTAGGAACCTTTACCATGAGTAACATAGCTAATAGTAACACATTCTATGTAAAATCCGCTTTATCTCAAAGCCTTCATAGTATAACAGGTCTTCTTGCAATCGTGCTTATGCTTTTTCATGCAGGTTGGGCTACTTTTGTTCTATACAAAGATGATGAAGAAAAGAAAAAATTCTTCCACAAGTTTAGTATAGTTGTGTGGGCTATATGGTTAATTCCATACTTTATAGGTATGTTTATTGGCATGGCTGGATAATGGATGTATAATAGAATATAAAAAAAAGTGTGTAAGAAATTAAATATACACTTACACACTTTTTATACATCACTTTTTAAATTGATTTATGTACACTTATATATAAAATCTATTTATTAAACACCTAATACTTGAGTTACTCCTGGAACTTCACTAACTAAAACATTTTCAATAATAGCTTTTATTGTCATAGTTGCCCCTGGGCATCCACTACATGCACCTTGTAGTTTAACTAAAACTACTCCATTTTCATTTACATCTATAAGCTCTACATCCCCACCATCTCTTTGTAATACTGGTTTTATCTTTTCTTCAAGTACTTTTTCAATTTTTTCTCTCATAATTATTCCCCCCAGAAATATTTTATTATCAAGATTATACCAATGGTTTAAATTTTTGTCCATCCAATGATTTATCAAATTCTATTTTTGCTTCATCAATAATTTCAGTATTCATAAATACATCATAAGCACTACAAGCCAACACTTTAGCTGAATTTATCATAGCAGAAAATCCCATACTTGAACCTGCTGATGAACATGACTGCCATGTATGACTTGCAATTCCAACAGGCCATGCTGCCATTGCAAACTGAGCCACTGGTATAACATAACTTACATCTCCAACATCAGTAGAACCTGCTAGCCCTTTATCTTTATCTCCATCAGCTATCCTCTGATGTATATAACTATCTACAATAGATTTATCATTTTGGAATGATGTTGCTACACCCAGTCTTTCCTCTCTAGTAAGAGTATCACATAATTTTTTTGCAAATTCTTCTTCTTCAGGAGTAGCTTTAGGACAACCAACAAAAACCATATTATTGTAAACTAAATCAGTCAGACATTGATTTGGTATATAATCATATATTCCATCTGTAACTGTATACTCCATTTCAGTTTCTGTCATCATAGCTGCTCCTTGTGCTACTTTTACTAATCTATCAAGAACATGCTCTGCATCCTTTGCTTTTTTACCTCTAATAAAATACCAGCTTTCAGCAAAACCAGGAACTACATTAGGTCTTCCACCACCATTAGTTATAACATAGTGCATTCTTATAGAGTCAATCACATGCTCTCTCAAATAATTTGCTCCAACATTCATAATTTCAACAGCATCAAGTGCACTTCTACCATTATGTGGAGCTTGTGCTGCATGTGCTGTTATTCCTTTAAACTTGAATTTAATAGATAAGTTTGCTAGACTTCCACCTCGCCAAGGTGCATTTATATCAAAAGGATGCCATGTAAATGCACAATCTACATCATCAAAACATCCATTTACACACATGAAAGTCTTTCCTCCCCCTTCTTCTTCAGCAGGACAACCAAAATATTTTATTGTACCATTAAACTTATTTTCTTCTATTAATTTTTTTATAGAAACAACAGCTCCTACCCCTGCTACACCTAATAGATTATGACCACATCCATGACCTGCTTCACCTTCTACCAATGGATTTCTTTCTGTACTTACAGATTGTGATAACTCTGGTAAAGCATCATATTCTCCAAGTATTCCAATCACTGGTTTACCTTTTCCAAAACTCGCTATAAATCCAGTAGGTAAATTTTCTACTTCTTCAATTTCAAACCCCTTTGATTTTAGGTATTCTTTTTGAATGTTACTTGCATACTTTTCTTCAAAAGCTAGTTCTGGATTTTCCCATACTTTTTTAGACAAATCTATTAGCTCTTCTCTTATTTCTTCAATGTTATTTATGATATACTCTTTCATAATTCCCTCCAGATATATGTATTTTGATATACTTTACAGATTATATTATATACTAACATTCTATTTATTCATAATTTTTTGTTAATTAATTTGTTTCATATATTTTTCTATAGAATGTATCTTACCTTCATTTTGTTTCTTCATAAAATCAATATATTCAATCTTCCATGATGTAGTTTCAGATTTCTTACTTACTAAAAACTCTAATAAATTGATTTCTTTCATTCTCATATCTTCATAAAATACAACACTACCCAATATTGCCAATTCCAATTCGCTTAATTCTGAAAATAGCATTAAATACTCTTCTTCAAATAAGCATTCAGCTTCTAGGATATCAATAAAATCTTTTTTTGCATTAATATTTTCCTTTATTATCTTTATTTTTTCAACTATAGATGTACTATCTAATATTTTATTGAATACCTCTCTAAATGATTCATCATCTAATTTACTTTCATCATCAATAATATAATTCTCTAAAGACTCATTTTTACTACTACTTACAGTTATCATACCTTTAAAAATATCATCCCTTATTGACCCCAGCACAGATTCAATAAATATATTTTCATATCTTTTAATATATCTTATCATTACTTCATCTTCTATGTTTAATCTTTTTATCAGCACTTCAATTGCTTTCATAAGTAATGATGTTATCTTTTTATTTTTCCTAATTTCTCTATTAATTTCTTCAAAATCATTATAATTTAAATTATTATCCACCTGAATCAGTTCAATTATATTATTTTCTTCATAATCTATAACTTCATCTTCAACATTATTATTGTACATGCTTTTAAATTGTCTTTCTAAAAACTCATATTCATATTCTGAAATCTCTAAATTAGTTGGTTCATTGCCTAAAATCGTAGAAAAAATACAATTGTTTATAATAAGTTCAAATAAATTTATAAGTATAACATCACAATCTATTTTATAAGTCACTCCATAATCATAAAATAATTTTTCTCTATCTTTCTTCTTAAATAAATTACAAAACCTATTTTCTATGTCTATACTCTCGATATAATTCTTTACATAATAGATACCTTGAACATCCATATCGTCTAATGCCAATGGATAATCTATACTCACTGGAATGTCATGAGCTTCAAATTTTATAACATAATTTTTAAAGAAACTTGATAATTCTACCAAAGTATCATTATAGGCTATTGAGTTGGTATCTAACTTTCTATTTATCATTAATTCATAAAAACTCTCTAACTCAATTAAATCATTTTCTAATATTTTAATACCTTCTAGATACATGTTTTTTATATTTTTAGCAGTCAGCTCTACAACTCTCTTTTCTAAATTTTCTAGCTTATTTATATATGCATCAATAGCATACCATAATGAAATCAACAACTTTTCGGCAACTTCTGTCCTTACTGATGTACTTTGACCATTTGTATATTTTTTAATTAAATCTATGAGTATTAGAGATATTTCTTGCTGTATGCTATATACTTCTCTTTCGTCTATTAATTTACAATCTAGACATTCCTTAAGCAAAGATATTGAATATTGATTTTTTATTAAATTTTTTTCATTTATATTAATATTGCTTAGATTATTTGACATAGCTACTCTCTCCTATCATAGATTAAACTTCTCCAAACTTAAACTTTTTTGCGAATTCATCTGCTTCTCCTCTTACATTATCTAGATTTCCTGAAAATTTTTCATAAAGTTCATCTAGTAGTTCTATAATTTCATTATCACATATCTTATCATCAGTTTCATTTTTTAAATAATAAAAAATTTCTTGCATATCATTAATAGTTTCTAAATAATCGTTTATATTTGTAAACTGTGATTTGTATATGTTTTCTATCAATTGTTTTGTAGTTTTTATATCTAACTCTATTCTGCCATATCCCTTTAAAGTATAATTTCTTGAAGTTATTATATCTTTTACATCAGATTCTGAAAGTGCTAAACCATACGCCTTAGATTCTTCATTAGTTTCAAGCAATTCATTCCTTTCTATCTCTTTTAAGCCTTGGTGCATAGAACTCAAAATAATAGGTGATATCATTTAAAATTCTCCTTTTTTTATTTTTCTATTGACTTTTTCGTGTTTTTATGTTATATTTAAATTAGTATAAATTATTTCATTCACTACTTATAATAGTATTATTATAAGTAGTTTTTGTCAATTCAAAATTAACATCTCAATCAAATTTTTCAAAAAAAATACCATCACTCAGATATATAATTTTCTATAACTACCTTTTTACAGTTATTTATAATTAAACTCTAAGCAATGATATCTTTATTAATTTATTTATCTTTTTTAGCTCTACTTCTACTTTTCTTTACATTTGAACAATTTCTACAAGAAGGTGAACAATATTGAGATTTGGAATTTGTAGGAATATAAATTTTACCACAATACTTACATTTATTTAAAGAAGGAGGCTCACTTGTAATTGCGAACGCATATATAGTCTCAATTGCAGTCTTCAAAGAATCAAATTCCCACGCAATAGTTGGTTTATCCAATTGACTTATGGAAAAACCTATCTTTTGAGGATTAAACCCTCCAGACATGATAGTAACACTTTCAGTTAATAGATTGGATGTGTTTTTATATACACAAACTTGATTAAAGTGTCTACACATATCTTTAGCAAAACTTACAATCCAGTCTAATTGTTCAGTATAAAACTTTGAAAATACTAAATCTAAAATTAATGGTCTCTTTCCAAAAAACTTAGGTGACTCTTCTCTTTTTGATACATCTATACCTCTTCTGTATTTCTTAAAATACACATCATCATCACTTGCAAATGGTATAAACATATTTACATATTCATCAGTACTCAATATATTATCCTTTGTAATATAATTCTTTTCAATCATTAGTACTCTTTCTTCTCCAACTATGTCTCTATTATATACACTTGAATAAATTAAGCCCAATAATCCATATTTCTTTACAAATTCAAGTACTTCTTTTTTTAATCTCATTTCTTTTGTCTCTTTTGGTATGTCTTGCAATGCTTCTTGTCCTATACAAATTATGTCTACTATTATGTCATCTGCGACATCAAATGGATTATACATAGTAAATACAGCATCTTCAGTTGGAACTATATATAATTCATCTTCTTCAGTAATTTTATATTCATAATCACTATATTTAATCCAGTCACTTGCAAAATTTCCTATTAATTCTATTTTTTTATTCATAATAGGTATGCCTCCTCTCAATGTAATATTTAATTATAATTTACTATTACATTCTAAGTTTATTCTATAATTTTTACTATGTCAACTATTCTTTTATATTTATATAATATAAAATATATACTAAACTTATCAGGCTAAAATACCTTGTTTATATCAATTAACTCATAATTAAATTTATAAAAACTATTTACATCTGAAATCAATCTCTTTATAATTAATATGTAATATATTTTTATATTTACATATTACAAACAAATTATGAAAAGAGGAATCTAAAATATGGATAGAAAACGTGAATTAAAACAACTATATAAAGAAATGAAATTTGACACTGGAGTATTTATAATAAAAAGCAATATTACCAAGAAGATTTACCTAGGAAAGAGCAATGACATAAAAAGCAAATTTAACTCCCTCAAATTTCAGCTTAGTGCTGGGTCCTGTATGATAAAAGATTTAAATAACGATTGGAAAAAACATGGAGAAAAAGCTTTTACATTCGAAATCTTAGAACTTATAAAACATGATGATAATAAAACTGAAAAAGACTACTTAGAAGAACTAGATATTTTAGAGATGGTTTGGTTGGAAAAGTTAAAAGAAGATAATTCTTATGAAATTTATTCTATATAAAAACTATGTGATATAAGTAAAGAAACGCATTTCTTTTAAACAAAATGCGTTTCTTAAATAACCTATACCACTATAAATAATATACTAATTTTGTAATATATATTCACTTTACTGATAACATTATATTACTTTTTTACAGCATTCAGACACTGCTCTATAATATTCTTATCGCTTATACCTATTGCTGTTACTTTATTAGCTCCCTTTAATACACTCTTATCACTTTTATTTGAAACCAATACAACAGGAACATTTTTTGCAAGTGGTGATGCAACTAGTGTATAAACCAAATCATCTCCACTTGTTACATAAAATTCTTTTGCTCCATTATAGAACTTTTCAATTACATTTTTATTAGTTTGATATCTATCAACACCACCAATTCTAGTTGCTCTATATCTATTCACTATGTAATCGCTTAATGTAGACTCTCCTCCAATAGCATACACTGGAACAGGAGAAACACCAAATAATGGGTCTAAATCTGTATCTTCTTCTGCTGAAGCTATATCTTTTGTCAATATTATAGGAGAACCATCTCTATACGCAACAGATGCAACATTCACTGCATCAGCTTCATCTTTAAATCCATTTACTAAAAACATCTTATCACTACTCTTGATTTTTTCTATTTCACCTGCAATTTTATAACTTGTATCTACTCTATCTACTCCATCAATTCTTATAACTTGCATTCTTCTCATAAGTAACATTTTTTCTACATCTTTACTTATAGTATTCTCTCCACCTATTACATATATCTTAGTAACTCTATTTAATCTTTGCAATGTTGCCTCTGGTATATCATTCTTGTTAGTTAATAAAATGGCTGCATTGTTTACTCCTGCAAGACCGCTAGCAGCGATACCATCTACCATCGTAGAATCAGAGTTAATTAAAACTGCTGTTGTAAAATCTTGCTTATCTGAAATAAGCCCAGCTGTCTCATATTTATCTACCCCTTGAATATTTTCAATCTTATCTAGCGCATTTATTGATACTGGAAAACTAGCACTTAACAATAATGCTGAAATACCTAACGCTAATATCTTTTTACTAAACCTCATAAATTACCTCCCTAAAACAAATATAGTTAGTACTAGTATAATATAAAATCACCTAAAAATAGTGTAAAAATAGTTACATTTTTTATAAATTAAATAATATTAAATCAAACAGATTTCATCCATTAAAATAACTTCATTCATCCTATATACTAAACCATCCCAAGTTTTTTTCGACATATCTATAGATGTCCTCTCATTTGAGTCATTTAACAAAGATTGTATTTTAGTATCTATAGAATTATACAGATTATTCTCAAATATATACAACTCTTCCTCTTTTGGTATACCTTCATTCTGCATAAAAGGTAGAGGAACATACTCTATCTTTCCAGAGTTATTAATCTCGCTTCCAATCCATTCTTTAACACCAAGAATATCAGTAGTAATCACATCTGTACCACAAGATAAAGCTTCTAAAACAACAACTGGTAATCCTTCATAAAACGATGGCAACACAAATATCTGTGACCTATTAAATAGTTCAGCTAAGTCTCTCTGCTCCAATTTTCCTAGAAAATTCATCTTAAATGGAGACTTGCTTGCAAGTTTAACTATCTCATTATATGATTCGATATCACTTCCAGTACCTGCAAAATCAACTTCTATTAAATCTTCATGATATTTTAATTTAGATATCGCTTTTATAAATGGAATTAGTCCCTTTGATTTGCATATCTTACCTGCAAATACTATTTTTATTTTATCATCTTTTCTTTTTATTTTATCATCTTTTCTTTTATAGTGTTTGTTATAAAATATATCATCATTATAACCACTACCAATTACAACTACTTTACTTTCACTTATGCCAAAAGTCCTTATAATATCATATTTTTGATTTTCATGAAGAGCAAATATTAAGTCCAGTTTCCTTATATTTGATATTATATATTCTTTTTCTAAATCAATAGTATTTAGTTGTCGTAAACAGGTTCCATGACAGATAGACATTACTTTTATATCTTTTACAATCTCTCTAACAAATGCAGTTAAGAGATATAAATGGTGGCATATTATAATATCTGGCTTAAAATCATTCATAACCCTATCTATATTCACTTTAAATTGATGTTTTAATCTGTTTATCATGTCTATATTTAAATCTCTATATCTTGTACTTTCATATGGCATGGAGTCACTCATGCCTACAACAGGAAAATTTAATTCTCCGCAATTATACTTTACTGGATAAAAGCTTACATCATCTGGAAAACAATTTACATCATCATTCACATCTACCCCTGCAATTACAGCTTGCCTGTAACCTACCTTTTCAAAACCTTTTATCATGCCAGATAAGTATATACCACTACCTGTGCTATTTGGTTTTTGTGTTATTATATGAAGAATTTTCATTTTTTATCTACCTCCCTTCTAAAATTAAATAGTTTCATAAAGTTTAATCATTATATATATCTAAATATAAGCAAGACGAATCATCTTTTACTTTAAATCGTGGAACTTTAACTGCTTTATAATCGTTATCCTCAAAATCTCTTACCTTATTGTGTATATATCCTATACCAAATTTTTCTGCTATACGTATTAATTCTTCTTCTTTTATGAGATTATATCTATCACATGCACTTGTAAAACCATCACTTGTCAACATCAATTGAAAATCTTTTTTTATTTCAAGGTATCCATATATAGAATTTTTTACAGCTTCCTCATCAAAATCCAATATCCAATATCCATCTTTTGTATTTTTCTTCAATCGATTGCTTACTATTGTATCCATAACACTAGCTTTAATCTCATCAAATGTCATTTCTTCCAAGTTAGGAAGTTTACTCATCTCATCAAATACGATATTATCAAACTTACAAATACTTCTATCCTTTATAACTTTTGAATCACCATTTTTAATGAACAATGCACAATCTCCTAATAAAAAATACTCTACCTTATTTTCATGGAATTTTACGATAGCTATAGAACTCGATGGCAAATCTAATTTTTCTACCTTTATCCCATTTAATCTTAGCTCATACTCTTTTTTTACCTCTATTATTCCACTATTAACAATACTCTTTAATGATTCTTCTCTGCTTATGTTTTTATATAGGTACCTATTCCACCACTGAACATACCATCTCGCATCACTTTCATTCGATATTAAGTTTTTTCCATTAAGTCCTGTAGCACCATCTAAAACCCATGCGCCAAATGGATTTATGCCAACCACATCTTCATTAAATTTAGCTGTTCCTTGACTACATAATAGGCTATAGTCTCTTATATTTAAAGCCATATCAACCTCCAAATTGAATATCTAAAAATAAAGTTCTATTTAAAATTATACAGTAAATAAAAAAATCTACAACAAAACTTGTTGTAGATTTTAATTTAATCTATATTTGCTTTATATTTTAATGATGGAATAATCTATTTTTAGTAAAAGCCATAACTATATTATATTTATTACAAGTTAATATAACATTGTCATCACGAATAGAACCACCAGGCTGTGCTATAAAGCTTACTCCACTTCTTTTTGCTCTTTCTATATTATCTCCAAATGGGAAAAATGCATCTGAACCAAGTGCTACTCCTGTTAAAGTTTTAAGCCATGCTCTTTTTCCTTCTCCAGTTAAAGGCTCTGGTTTTTCTTCAAATAAAGTTTGCCATATCCCATCAGCAAGCACATCCATATAATCATCAGAAAGATATACATCAATAGTATTGTCTCTATCTGGACGACCTATGTCCTTTTTAAATTTTAAATTTAATACTTTAGGATGTTGACGAAGATACCAAATATCAGCTTTATTACCCGCAAGTCTAGTACAATGAATACGTGATTGTTGACCTGCACCTACTCCTATTACTTGTCCATCTTTAGCATAACAAACAGAATTTGATTGTGTATATTTAAGTGTTATTAAAGCTATAATTAAATCACGTTTTGCACTATCTGTAAAAATTTTGTTATCAGTTGGAATGTCTTTTAATAGGTCTTCATTTATTAATATTTCGTTTCTACCTTGTTCAAAAGTAATTCCATAAACATCCTTTGTCTCAATAGGCTCAGGAGTATAATTTTCATCTATTTTTACAATATTATAGTTTCCTTTACGTTTTCCTTTTAATATCTCAAGAGCTTCGTCTGTATACCCTGGAGCTATAACACCATCAGAAACTTCTCTTGCTATAATAGTTGCAGTTTCTTTATCACATATATCTGAAAGTGCTATAAAATCACCATAAGAAGACATTCTATCTGCTCCTCTTGCCATTGCATAAGCACAAGCTAATGGAGAAAGCTCTAAATCATCAACAAAATATATTTGCTTTAAAGTATCTGATAAAGGTACTCCTACTGCTGCACCTGCTGGACTAACATGTTTAAATGAAGTTGCTGCTGGAAGACCTGTAGCTTCTTTTAATTCCTTTACAAGTTGCCAACTATTAAATGCATCTAAAAAGTTTATGTATCCAGGCTTCCCATTTAACACTTCTATAGGAAGTTCTCCATTTTTCATATAAATCTTTGATGGTTTTTGATTTGGATTACAGCCATACTTTAGTTCTAGTTCTCTTGCCATATACTCATCCCTCTCTATAATAAATTAATCATAAATTTGATTAATTACATATTAATTAAATTATTCGTACTAATAAAATTATATGGCATATTTATCCATTAATCAACTATATTTTTTAAAACACCTATCCCTTCGACTTTACATTTAACTACATCACCATGTTTTAGATATACTTGAGGATTCATTCCCATAGCTACACCAGCTGGAGTCCCAGTTGAAATTATATCTCCTGGTTTTAAAGTCATACCTCTTGATAAGTCACTTATTACAGTAGGTATATCAAATATAAAGTATTCTGTATTAGAATTTTGTCTTACTTCTCCATTTACTACACTGCTTATATCCAATTTTAAAGGATGTTCAAATTCTTCTTTATGTACTATGCAAGGTCCCATAGATGTATGTGTATCTAAACTTTTACCTCTAAACCATTGAACATGTTTATCTTGAAGTGCTCTTTCACTTATATCATTCACTATTGTATATCCAAATATATATTCATAGGCATCTTCTTTTGATATGTTTATACCCTCTTTGCCTATAATTACTGCAAGTTCTGATTCATAATCCAACTTTTCAACCAAATCTCCATGTAAGCTTATCTTATCATCCACTCCAATTATTTTATCTGCTCTCTTAGAAAAATAAATTGGATAATCTGGCATAACTACATTTTTTATAACTCCATCTGGGATTTCATTGACATGGTCTCTATAGTTAAGACCTAAACATATTATATCTTTTTTAGGGCTTACAATTGGAGAACATAATTTCACTTCTTCTAATTTATAACACTTAACATTTTCAAATGAATTCTTCTTTATTGTTTCTAACTCTTCTGTAGATACATTTTCAATAAAATCATTCATATCCATATAGATTCTACTTAACCCTAAACTATTTATTTCATATATACTATTTGTTTCTGAATTAAATACACCTATTTTTTCTTCATTACTACTACAAAAAGTCACAAATTTCATTTTTATTCCTCCATTCAATAAGTTGATTAATATTATTTAATTTTTATCAGTTTATATAAATTGTAATAGATAATATTTATATGTCAATATATATTTATGTATTTTAAAAATATTCAAATAATTTCATGAGATTTATTAAATATTTTTACACAATTTCTCTATAAAAGATAAATAAAATAAGGTTGATTTAAAATTAATTTTAAATCAACCTTATAAAACATCCACTCTATTTAATTAAATTATCTGTCTAATAAATATAGCAAATAGACTTCTCAATAGTACACAAAGACCTACATCTTTGAATCTTGATTTAACAATCCCAAGTATAATACCAAAAACGGTACCTATCATAATTTTTGAGATAATTACTTCAAATGTATAACTAGAATTATTATACAAAATTATATAATTTCTTATAACATCCATATATCCTATATTATAAATCCCTGACAATATAGATGTTATACATATAATTTTACTCTTTGACTTTATAAAATTACTTAGATAATTCCACAGATACTCTCTAAAAAACAACTCTTCAAATACAGGAACTATCAATACAGACAAAATCATCATAGTTATGTTAAAGAATAAATAGCCTTCTCTACAATAGGTTGATACTATTGCCAAAGACAAAACTACTATAAAAAATATTAGCTTAAATTTTTTAATAAGTAGATTATTTTTATTTTCTTTAAAAGCTTCTGTGATTTTTCTATTTCTTATTTTGTTATACAAAGAATTATCATTTAAAAATAGAATTAATGATAAACCAACTAATGTAAAAGAAATTAAGTTTATAATATTAAAATTTTCAAGGGTAAATTCAAATTGACTTAGAAGTACATAATTCAAAATCATCCTCAATATTTGAACTATAAACATCAATAAAATAGAATCTATTATACATTTTTTATAACTATACTTCATCCCAATTTAAATCACCCCATGTATATGCTAATCGTAAAGTCCATTTAATACTCTACTTACAGTTGCTTTACTCCAACTTGTTTCATTTGAAATTTCTTTATAACTTAAGCCATCTCTTCTTAAATTCTTTATATTGTTTATATCATCATCAGTAATTTGCTTTTCTTTTGGCTTAAGACTATTTTTGTAACTTCTTAGTCTATCCAATTCGGATTTTAAACTTTCTACCTCAAACTGTTTTTTTTGAAGTTTACTCTCATAAGAATCTCTCATTTCATTAAATTCTTTAATGTAGTTTACTTTCCAGTCCTCATCAATTTTTGTTTTAAATATACCCATATTTTAACCTCCTTAGATTTTGTTACTCAAGTTATGTATCGATTATAAACATTAATTTCTATATTTATCTCTAAAATCCTTGTACATAACCACTAGATAAGTTAGTAAAATTCAGATATATTTTTACAATTTTAAGTATATATTAACAATATCAAAAAATATAATGTCTTAATACAACACATTATACACTAAAACTTATTAAAATGAACCTTTTCATACTCCAAATCAGAGTCACTATATGCTTTCTTTTCTTCATCAGGGTATCCTATAGAAATTATACATTCTACACTGTACTTATCAGGTACTTTAAGTTCTTCTCTAATATACTTATCAGCTTCTATATCATCATCATGCATCCTGTTTCTAACTTGTACCCAACAAGAACCTAATCCTAATTCATGAGCTTGAAGTTGTATATATGATGCAGCAATGCTTGCATCCTCTATCCAAACATCATTTTTTTCTTTATCTCCAATAATTGCAATAGCTAGAGGTGCATTTTTTAAGAAAAATCCACCACCTTTAGTTCTGCATTGAGATAAGTTAATTAACTTCTCTTTATCATTTACCACTATAAATTCCCACGTTCTAAGACCTTTTGATGATGGCGATAAAAGAGCAGCTTTTAATATTTTATCTAGTTTTTCTTTTTCTACTTCAATATTTTTATACTTTCTGATACTTCTTCTTCTCTTTAGAAGTTCTATCATCTAAACCATCCCTTTCATAATATCATACACTAAATCTATCTAACATGCCCATTAGCATTGAAAATATATCATCTATTCCTTATATGATAAATACTTTTATAATATTTTATCATAACAATAGAAAGATTTCTCCTTTCCTAAGAAACTCATTTCCCCAATTTTAATAAAGCCACACTTTGTAAGAAATGCATTCATTTTTGAATTTATTGAATATGTATCGCTTTTTAAATATGATACACTATTTTCCTCAGCTAATTTTTCTGCAAAGTCAACTAATTTAGATGCTATTCCTTTCTTTCTAAAACTTGGATTTACGGCCATTCTATGTATTACCATAGCTTTTTTATTAGAAGACCAATTTAAATCTACATATTCCTCTGGCTCCTCATAGTTAAGACATATAAATCCAGCTACATCTCCATCTATTTCATCTACATATAAATCTTGTTTCTTAATATCTGAAACAAAGTCTTTATCTGATGGATAATTTTCATCCCATTGTGTATTATTATAATCTTTCATTTCTTCTACTGTTGCTTTTATAATTTTCATAATTTTTTCTAAATCATTCATATTAGCTTTTCTAATCATAAAAATATCTCCTTATATTAATTTGCTATCTCTTTACTTTAAACCATTCTTTTTCCACATTCTTGCTCATTTTTTCTAATACTTTAGTTGCCATTTGTTTTTCTTCTTCTGTAAAATTTTCAAAACACATCTCTATACTTCTATTTTCTTCTTCAATTATCAGCTCATAAACTTCTAAAGATTTATCAGTAGGAGTTAAATTATACCCTCTTTTGTCAAACTCATCCTGCTTTTTATCTACATATCCTGCTTTTATTAGTTTTTGTATTGCTTTGGTTGTTGTAGCCTTATCTACCTTCAACATATTCGATAATTCAACAAGGTTCATACCAGGATTTTCACAGATTCGTGTCAAAAATGTAAATTGTCCTTTTTGCAACTTTAATTCCTTGTACTTTATATCATTTATAGAATTTACAGCTCTAGATAAAGCCCCTACTTCTCTTAATATATTACTTTCTAAATGTTTAATCAAACACACCTCCAATAAATGTATTTATTTTTAGTTGAAAGTTCAACTTTATTTAAATATTACCATATATTGGTTGAAAGTTCAATTAAAAAAATAGATTTTTTAATATTATTATTTCTATTTATTAAATAATGACAAACTTAAAAGCTGTTAATCGTCTCTAAAACAATTAACAGCTCTCTTTTAATATACATTATATTTTTATTATAAACATCATCTATCCAATGTATTTACACACTTCATCTGCAAACTCTGTAGTTGAGGCTGAACCACCTAAATCCACAGTTAATTTACTTCCATCAAGAAATACCTTTTCTAAAGCTGTTTCTATCTTTTGTGCAATTTCATACTCACCTAAGTATCTAAGCATCATTACTGATGATTGAATAAGCGCTGTTGGGTTAGCTTTATTTTGACCAGCTATTTGTGGAGCACTTCCATGAACAGCTTCAAATATAGCACAATCTTTACCAATATTTGCACTTGGAATTATACCTAGACCTCCAACAAGCCCAGCACCTAAATCAGATAGTATATCTCCATAAAGATTCGGCATTACCATTACATCATAATTTTCTGGATTCAAAACTAAGTTCATAGCTGCTGCATCTACAATCAAATCATCATACTCTACATCATGTTTTGATGCTACTTCTCTAAATACATCTAAGAACAATCCATCAGACATTTTCATTATATTTGCCTTATGTATAGCTGTAACTTTTTTTCTTTTATTATCTTTAACATAGTTACATGCGAAATCAACTATTCTTTCACTTGCACCTCTTGTTATTATCTTTATACTTTCAGCTGCGTAATCACCTATTTTATGCTCTATTCCAGCATACAAGTCTTCTGTATTTTCTCTTACAACTACTAAATCAACATCTTCATATCTTGATTTGATGCCTTTAAAACTTTTAATTGGTCTTAAATTAACATATAAATCTAATGCCTGTCTTAGAGTCACATTTACACTTCTAAATCCTTTCCCTACAGGAGTAGTGATTGGACCCTTTATAGCTATTTTGTTCTTTTTTATACTATCTATAATATATTCAGGAAGTGGAGTACCATATTCTTCAATAACTGCCTCTCCTGCATTAACTTCTTCCCATTCTATTTCTACCCCAGTAGCTTCTACTACCTTTTTCATAGCTTTCGCAACTTCTGGTCCTATTCCATCTCCTGGTATAAGTGTCACTTTATACATTAAATATTCCCTCTTTTCATACTAATTAGATTGATTTTTAGTGTAATTTAATTTTCCACCAGCTTTTAATACATCAACTTCTTTTGCTGATAATTCTGCCTTAACTTTAAAAGAAGTTCCTTTAGTTGTGTTTTTAACTTCCAAAATTCCACTATCTAAATTATCCAAAATATTTGGTATTTCAAGATTATCTAAAAGAGATAAGTTTTCATAATCTTTCTCATCACAGAACTCCATTGGAATTATACCACTATTTATTAAATTAGCTTTATGGATTCTTGCAAAGCTCTTTACTATTACCCCTTTTACACCCAAATATAATGGTGCTAAAGCTGCATGCTCTCTACTTGAACCTTGCCCATAATTATCTCCACCAACTATAAATCCACCATTATTATCTTTTGCTCTTTGAGGAAATTCTGTATCTACAGTATTAAAACAATAGTTTGCAAGATATGGTATATTACTTCTGAAAGGAAGTAATTTAGCATTTGATGGCATTATATGGTCAGTAGTTATATTATCTTCTGTCTTTAGTATAATTTTTCCATCTATAGACTGACTTAACTCTGTATTAAGAGGGAAAGGTTTTATATTAGGACCTCTAACTACTTCTACATCGCTTCCTACATCAGCAGGTTTTATTATCATGCTATCATCTATTAAAAACTCATTTACATCTAAGTCTGTAAATTTAATATCAAATTCTCTTGGGTCTGTAAGTTCTCCTTTTATTGCACTTACTGCTGCCACTTCTGGGCTCACTAAGTATACTTGTGCTGATAAAGTTCCACTTCTTCCATAGAAGTTTCTATTGAAAGTTCTTAAAGACACAGAATCAGTACCTGGAGATTGCCCCATTCCTATACATGGACCACAAGAATTTTCTAATATTCTAGCTCCGGAACTTATTATATCTGCCAAAGCTCCATTTCTAGCAATCATCTCCATAACTTGTCTTGAACCTGGTGCTATTACCAAACTCACATTCTTATGTACCTTATTTCCTTTTAAGATTTGAGCTACTTTCATTAAGTCTTCATAAGAAGAATTTGTACAACTTCCTATTGCAACTTGGTCTATTTTAATTTTTCCTATGTTTTCAACTTCATCTACATTATCTGGGCTATGAGGTTTTGCAGCTAATGGTTTTAATTCATCCAAGTTTATAGTAATCTCTTCATCATAAACTGCATCTGCATCTGGTTTTAGCTCTATCCATGCATCTCCTCTTCCTTGACTTTTGAAGAATTCTAGCGTTTTTTCATCGCTTGGGAAGATTGAAGTAGTTGCTCCAAGTTCAGCTCCCATATTTGTTATTGTAGCTCTTTGTGGAACAGATAAACTTTTTACACCTTCTCCACCATACTCATAAACTTTACCTACTCCACCTTTTACAGTTTGTTTTCTCAATACCTCTAATATTATATCTTTTGAAGATACCATATTGTTTAATTTTCCAACTAGATTCACTTTACAGACTTTTGGTGCCTTTATATAGTATGCTCCTCCTGCCATGGCAAGAGCAACATCTAACCCACCAGCTCCAATTGACATCATGCCCACACCTCCAGCAGTAGGTGTGTGGCTATCAGAACCTAAAAGTGTATCTCCTGGTGTTGAAAATCTTTCTAAAAATACTTGATGGCAAATACCATTTCCTGGTTTAGAGAAATAAACTCCATATCTATCTGCCACTGTTTGTATATATTTATGGTCATCTGCATTTTCAAATCCTTGTTGTAACATATTATGGTCTACAAATGCTACACTTCTTTTAGTTTTTACTTTATCTATCCCCATAGCTTCTAATTGAAGATATGTCATTGTTCCAGTAGAATCTTGTGTCAAAGTTTGGTCTATCTTTATACCAATTGAGTTACCAGCAACAGCTTCTCCATCTACTATATGTTTTTTAATTATTTTATAAACTATATTATCTCCCATATTTTCCTCCTAAACAATTATATCTTAAATGTATGAACCTCTAACTGCTTCTTCTTCTGTTGTTTCCTTCTCATGTGCTAGTATATCACAATATAATTGAAGAATTTCTTTGTCCATTAAACTTCTTTTTAATCTTATTGATGTAGCTCTTATAGCATTTAATAGTTTGGTAGCGTTTTCTGGAGAAATATACATTTCGTATTCACTCAACTTATTTACAACTGCAGCTCTTCCTGAATGTTTACCTATTACTATTTTTCTTTCAAGATTTACTTCACTTGGGTCAAATGGCTCATAGTTATGTGGGTCTTTTAATGCTCCATCTGCATGTATACCAGATTCATGTATAAACATGTTATCTCCAACTACTGGTTTCCATGTAGGAAGAATTCTTCCTGATGCCTGTGACACATACTCACATATTCCTCTAAATTTTCTAGTATCTATGTTATTTAAATCACATTTATAAATACACTTAAGTGCCATTAAAACTTCTTCTAATGCTGCATTTCCTGCTCTTTCACCTAAGCCATTTACTGTAACTCCAACATAATTTGCTCCTGCTGCTATTCCTGCAAGTGCATTTGCAGTTGCCATTCCAAAGTCATTATGTGTATGCATTTCTATGTCAAAATTAGTTCTTTCATAAAGAGTTTCTATTGTATTCTTTATAGAAAAAGGATTCATAACTCCTACTGTATCACAGTATCTAAATCTATCTGCTCCTGCTTGTTTTCCAACTTTTATAAATTCAGTTAAGAAGTCTATATCTGCTCTTGAAGCATCTTCTCCATTTACTGAAACATATAATCCATTTTGCTTTGCAAATTCAACTGTTTTAGCCATATTTTCTAAAACCCAACCTCTAGAAGTTCTCAATTTATTTTCTATATGAATGTCAGATACTGATATTGATATAGCTACTGCATCAACGCCACAAGAAATAGATTCTTCAACATCTTTTATTACTGCTCTATTCCAAGCCATTATATCTGATTTTAAGTTTCTACTACATATGTGCTTTATTACATTTTTTTCATCTCCACCCATAGTAGGTATACCAACTTCGATTTGGTCAACACCTAGGTCACTTAACATTTCAGCAATCATTATTTTTTCTCTATTTGCAAAAACAACCCCAGCTGTTTGCTCTCCGTCTCTTAAAGTAGTATCTACTATTTTTATTTCCTTTGCTCTATCTTTTGATATAATGCACATATTAATGCCCCCCTTAGTATACTTTTAATTTTAAAAACATTCACTTTTATTTTTCATTGATACCTCTAACTTATGATTATTTTTTTATTTTTTATTCATTTTAATTTCATTTGCAATTTATTTTTTTGCCTTTTCATATCTTGTAATCTATTATATTACTTTATATCATTTATTGCACTATATTTTTTCTTTTTTGTGAAAACTTCTTAAAAATGAAAGTTATTATGTTTTTCTTGCATTTTAATTTAATTTTTAAATAGGTTTATTTTCAAAAAACCTTTAAAAATAAACCTATAAAATTCCTACTAAAATTTAATTTAAGATACATTCCATTTTAAAGTATCTTCATGTATTTCTAAACTATATAAATAATAATCAAAAAAATTACTAAAAATACTTACAAATATGATATTATTAATTGATTAATAAAAAAGAAAATTTTTCATGAAAGGTAAGATAATAATGGATTTCAAAAGCTTAGGGATTAGTGAAAATACAATAAATATTCTAGGAAAATCAGGAATAACAGCACCTACACCTATACAAAAAGAAAGTATTCAATTGATAAAAGAAGGAAAAGATGTTATAGCAGAGGCTCAAACTGGTACAGGAAAAACACTTGCTTTTTTGCTTCCAATATTTGAAAATATATCATTAGATATAGATGATATACAAGTACTTATACTCTCTCCAACAAGAGAACTAGCTATTCAAATAACAGAAGAAGCTATAAAACTTAAAGAATCTAAAGACGTAAATATTCTAGCAGCTTACGGAGGAAAGGATATTGGTTCTCAAATAAAGAAACTAAAAGGAAATATCCATATGATTATAGCTACACCAGGTAGACTTTTAGACCATCTAAATAGAAAAACGATTGACCTTAGTAAGTTAAAAACTTTTGTTTTAGATGAAGCAGACCAAATGTTGCTTATGGGATTTAAAAATGAAGTTGAAGCTATTTTAAAAGAAACTTCAAACAAAAAGCAAACATTATGCTTTTCTGCAACTATGAATTCTCAAGTAAAAAAATTAGCTTATAGATATACGAAAAACCCAGTTATAGTTTCTATTCAAAAAGAAGAAATTACTCTTAATAATATAAAACAAGAAGTAGTAGAAACTACAGATAGAAAAAAACTGGATGCTTTATGTAAAGTTTTAGATGAAGATAATCCTTTTATGGCAATAATATTTTGTAGAACTAAAAGAAGAGTTGACAATCTTGAAGAAGCACTTGCTATAAGAGGATACAATTGTCAAAAACTGCACAGTGATATTGCTCAATCAAAACGTGAAAGAATAATGAAATCATTTAGAAATTTAGATATACAATACTTAATAGCTACAGATGTTGCCTCTCGTGGTCTTGATATATCTGGAGTTAGTCATATATATAATTACGATTTGCCAGAAACATCAGAGGACTATATCCATCGTATTGGTAGAACTGGTAGAGCTGGCGAAGAAGGCTATACATGTGCTTTTATTGACCCTAAAAATGAACGAATGCTAAGTGAAATAGAAACAGCTATAGAATCTAAAATTAGTAGAAGAATTATAGAATTGTAATATATAGACTACTTAAAATGCCAATAGTATATAAACACTATAATATACAGAAAGTAGGTATCAACTTTTTCTTTATTATAATACTATTTTATATTGTATAAAAAAGCTGTAACCTTTATGATTACAGCTTTTTCTATCTATTATTAATTTTATATTACCTGTTTCCAAGTTGTTTAATATTAAATTTTACAAATAATCTCAATAAATATACTCAACTATTATTTATAATATTCTTTTTAAGAATACTTTTGATATTTCATCTACCTCTGCTTCACATTCCCATTTAGTTGGATTTTCAGCGATTCTCTTAACAAGTGGAATTATAGGTTCAAGATTTTTATCTACAAACAGTGGCAAAAGACATGAAATTATCCAATATTTCCAGTCATCATCGTCTTCTGAAAGAACATCCATTATTAATGGAGTAATTAACTCTTGATGTAGAGCCAAAACAGGTAAAATTTCTTTTGCAACAGGCCAGTTATAATCTTGCATCCATTCCAATAATCTATAACAAATCGGCCTTATGTCTTCATCAGATAATAATTTTAATTTTTCGATATTACTATTATCAGATTTATCTTTAGGGAGCAATTCTTCAATATTTTCCATAACTTAATTCTCCTAATAAATATATTATGTTCTTATATTTTCCAAATTTTAATTTATCAATTTATTTTTCAACCCTATTTTATCATATTTAAATAGTAATATACTCTATTTTTTTGACTATATTTTCGACTTATTAATTAAACTATCTCTTTTATTTAAAGTACTACTCACCTTATAAATTTTCAATATTTTCGTTTAATTCGGCTGGCCATTTAGCTTCTGGATGTTCCTTTGCAAATTTCTTATTCTTATAATGACCTAATGTAAGGAAAGGAATTACTATAGTGAATAGACCCAAATAACCACAATATCCATATCCGTACTTAACTATATTACTTAATCCTGTAAGAGATATAAGCATTGACACTATCATTATTGCACAGGCTGTAAATACCCTTCTTTTCATTTTTGAAGAAAGGAAAGAAAGTGCTTTATGGTCTTCAAATCTATTTACAAGACCAAATATGGTAGTTACTCCTGTAGACATTAAGCAAAGGAATAATGCAACATTATAAATTATATATATAGTATTATTTCCAGATTGACTTGCAACATAAAGAGTAGGAAGTGTTGTTTGACCAGCAGCAGTAAATTCTTTATACCATCCCATTAACATAGTTACAGCAAGCCCTAACGCAACTGCATTCATAATAAATGAAACTACCATTGCTTTAGTCGCTTCTTTTGAGTTTTTAAGAAGTGGTCTTGAACATCCTGCAAGTGTAGGTATAACAACTGACTGAAAACCTGCATAAATAAAGGTATTGAGTATTGGCTTGATATATCCTGGTGTGAAACTAGTTCTATTTGATAATATTCCTGTTATTTCTGGTACCTTAGCTTTTATTCCTACAATAAAAATAGTAAGTGTACATATTAGTATAGCTATTGTCATTGCTGTAGCTGCTTTAGATACAAGCATAGCTCCAAATATAGTAAAGGCAAGAAGTACGATTCCTATAATAAATACAGATACAAAATAATTCATACCTATACTTTGGAATACTGCTGCTGCACCTGCTATTACAGCACTTACGGCTATTAAAACCATTAGATAGTAATATATTTCCCATATTATTTCAAGTTTTGGATATGGACTCCAAAGTTCACAAAATAAATCCTTATAATTCCTACAATTATTATTATTATACATTATAATAACTTCTCTCATAGTAGCAGTAAGTATAATCATTGCTAAAACTGCCATGAGTGGTGCTGTCCATCCATACTGCACATAATACTGAGTTTCTTGATTCCCTGTAGCAAATCCTCCTCCAGCATGAGAGCTAAAAAGAACACTTGCAACTCCAAAAATAGCTAAAATAGAGCCTGTTGCTTTTGCTTTTTTTACATTTTTTTGCATGAAACCATCCTCCCCTAAAAATTATAACGAAAGTTTATTTTTTAACACTTTCTTGATAAAACAATAACATTTTTGTTTCTTAAATTCAACCTGATTTTTCCAATAAATTAGCATTTATAGTTTATCTTTCACCTTATATTAAATATTTTTGATATATTTATTTTGTTTTTTAACTTATATTTAAATCTTTTTGTTTTTTATTCTTATGAAATGTCTTTTTTGATGTTAAATTTTATACAAATCATTTTTTATTATTACATAATTATTATTTAATAATAATATAATAATTATTATATTATATTAAGTTTGATATAGTATCATCTTTATTGAAACTATTGGATTCAATAAGAATAATCAATATAATTTCTAAAATAATTCATAGATGTAAATAAATTCACTTTATTTACTACTTATTTTCTCATTATTAATACATGATAAAATTGTTTATTAATGAAAATATAATCTCATTAAAAATAATTTTTTTACAATATTTCATATAATACTATATTAATTTTTTTAAAAATAAATATAATAAAAGGAGCTATCTTAAAAATGATTTTTTCTAATCAAATTTTAAGTTCAACTCCTTTTAAATAGCAACTTAAATTTTATATGTTTAAAGTCAACCCTACTCCCACTTCATTCACACTTAAAGTTTCATTCATCTTAGCTTTTACTTTAAAAGAAACACAATGACAAGGGTACAACATTTTTATTCCTTCTTTCTCTAAATATTGAATTGTACTATCTAACCTATCATCCAATTCAAAAAGATGAAAACCTCCTAATATACCAATGATTCTGTCATCTCTGCATACCTTTTTAGCATACTCTACTATATTACAAATTCCACTATGAGAACATCCTGTAATAATAAAAAGACCTTTATCAGTTTTACAGACTATAGCAGAATCATCTAAAACACAATCATCTTCCCACAAATCTCCTACTTTATATTTGCCCATTTTAGCTCTTTTTTCAAAATTATGTACAGTAGGTATTTCACCTAAAAATATGCAATCCTCACTTATATTAAAAGGTTTTTCTTGAGGATTATATATAAAAATTTGTTTAATTTCATCAACAGAAAATGGAGCACCTATATTCTCATTGCCTTCTTTTTTAGGTATAAAACAATTGGGATGTGCGACAAGCTCAACTTTAGATAAGTCATACTTATCTTTCAGAAACTTAATGCCTCTTGTATGGTCATTATGCCCATGAGAAAAAACAACATGAGTTAAGTCGCCTAAATCTATATCTAGCTTTTCAGCATTTGATATAAATACATCTGAATATCCTGAATCAAATAAAACTTTATTACCATCAATTTCAATATAATAGCTTACTGCTGGTTCTCCAACAAAATATCTATCAATGTATGTATTATTATCAACAAGAACTTGTATCTTTAACCTTTCCATGATAATCACTCCTTAAAATATTATTTAGTTTAATAGTACGATATCACAGAATATTTTACAATTTAATATTTTTAATTTTCACAATAATAAAGAGAACTTTACAAAGTAAAATTCTCCTTACATAAACTATATTCACTCTTATTTTTATAAATATATATATCTATTAATAGTTCTAAACTTAAAACCTATACATGTTGTATATTTGTATAATTTGATATTTCAGAGTTAACTGTATACAAATCATCAACACTTAAATCATGTATATCCTTATGCCCAGAAACCCTAGCAAAAGTCTTAAGTTCTTCTAAACTTACATTTAAGAAGTTTGCCACTCTATTAGCACTATTTTCTATATGTAATCTTTTTCTTAATTCTTCATCTTGAGTAGCTACTCCTACAGGACACTTACCAGAACCACATATACGATACTGTTGACATGCAGCTGCCATAAGAGCAGAACTTGCAATAGCAATTGCATCAGCACCCATAGCTAATGCCTTAACAAAATCAGTAGATACACGAAGTCCACCTGTTATAACTAAATCTATATCTAATTCATGTGTATCTATATATTTTCTAGCACGATGAAGAGCAAATATTGTTGGAATTGAAGTTGCATCTTTAAGCAATTTTGGACTTGCGCCAGTAGCTCCACCACGACCATCAATAGTTACAAAGTCAGGTTTCGCATAAGCTATAAATTCCATGTCCTTTTCAATATGTCCTGCTGAAATTTTAACACCAATTGGACGCCCTTCTGAAACTTCTCTAAGCTCATCTACAAGTTTCTTTAAGTCTTCTTTAGACTGTATTTCCTCAAAACAAGATGGACTTATTACATCTTGACCTACAGGCTTATTTCTCACCTTTGCTATTTCTTCAGTAACCTTTTCGCCAGGAAGATGACCTCCCATACCAGGTTTTGTTCCTTGACCAATTTTTATCTCTATAGCATCAGAATTTTTAAGATTTTCTTCAGTGACACTGTACTTATTTGGTACATATTCAAAGATATACTTGTATGAAGCTTCTTTTTCTTCTGGCAATATACCACCTTCTCCACTACACATAGCTGTCTTACTTTTAGCTGCTCCCTTTGCTAAAGCTATTTTTAGTTCTTTAGACAAAGCTCCAAATGACATATGGGAAATATAAACTGGATTTTCTATAATCATAGGTTTTTTTGCTTTTTTTCCTATTATTGTTGTTGTATTTACTTCATCATGCTCATTTAAAGGTAATGGATTTAATTGAGCACCCATAATTAAAATATCATCCCAAGAAATTACTGGTAGTTTAGTTCTCATAGGTTCTATTATAGACTTCCCTGTAACAGCCATTTCATGGATTATGTCCATATGTTTCTCAACTTCATCATCTCTTCTTAAATATGTATTTATGTAGTTTAAATCACCTGTTTTTTCACTAGTTACCTCAGTCTCATTTTCAGCAATATCTTCTGCTCCCTTTTCATCTTCTTCATAGTAAACAGTACTTATCTTACCAAAATAACTACGACCTTTTGTACATACAGGGCATTCCCAGTCTTCACTCAATTCATCCCAAGTTTTATCATTCTTAGATTCATCATAAATATATCCACAAACACTACATTTATAAATTGACATATTATTTTCTCCTTATGTTATATTGACATTAAATAAAACTAAAAATTGAATTTATATAAATTTATAGGAGGCCATTTGTATAAAATACAGTTATAGCCTCCCCTTTAAATTCAATTTATTTAAATATTACAGTTCAGCCTTCCATAATCCATGTAAATTACAGTAAGCATATGCAGAAATCACTTTATCATCATCATTCAAAGCAAATTTAACTATAGGTTCTCCATCTACTGTTAGACATTTACGTTGACCACCTTGCTCAGTCATAAGATATACCCATGCTATATGATGTTCTTTAGTCATTGGATGAGCAACACTACTTATTTTTACAGTAACATTATTTCCTTCTACTTCAATCACAGGTACATGTTTTTCAACTGCTGCATCTGTTGTATTAGGAACAAGCTCTTTCATAGGCTTTCCACAACAGAAAACAGGTACGCCACTATTTTGTATCATTCCTACAATATTTCCACAAGTCTCACATATAAAAAATTTTTGTTCACTACACATAAACTCACCTCATTAATTATTTTTTAGAATTTGAAAGTTAACCTACTTGGCTACACTTTTCACAATTATTACAAATCCCTTTAAAACTTATGTTATAAGATGTTATTTTTATGTCTGTTTCCTCTGCTATTGATTCTTTTAAATTATTAAGAACATCAGATTCTAAATCGTACACCTCTCCACATACTTCACATATGATATGATAGTGATTATCTATTCTACCATCAAATCTATCTGGATTTCCTGGAATACTAACCTTTCTTATAAAGCCATGTTCTGTCAGCTGGGCTAAATTTCTATACACAGTTCCTAAGCTTAAATTTGGATTATCTTTTTTTAAATTTTCATATAGGTAATCCGCAGTAGGGTGAACCGGATTATTTAATATTTCATTTAAAATCAGTTCTCTTTGTTTAGAAAATTTCATAGTTAACATTCCTTTTTAATTATAATAATTTTTAATAGTTTTCAGCTTTTATATTGAAGTAAGCCTTTGGATGGTCACATACTGGGCATTTTTCTGGTGCTTCAGTACCTACATAAACATGACCACAGTTTTGACATTGCCAAACAACCTCTTCATCTCTTTTAAATATTTTTCCTTCATTTAAGTTTTCTAAAAGCTTTAAGTATCTTTCTTCATGCTCTTTCTCTATTTTTCCAACAGCCTCAAATAAATAAGCTATTTTGTCAAATCCTTCTTCTTTAGCTTCTTTAGCAAATTTTGCATACATATCAGTCCACTCATAGTTTTCACCTGCTGCTGCATCTTTTAAATTTTCTTCTGTTGAAGGCATGCCATCATGTAAAAGCTTAAACCATAACTTAGCATGTTCTTTTTCATTGTTAGCAGTTTCTTCAAATATAGCAGCTATTTGATTATAGCCTTCTTTTTTAGCTTTTGAAGCATAGTATGTATATTTGTTTCTTGCTTCTGATTCTCCTGCAAATCCTGCCATTAAATTTTTTTCTGTTTTAGTTCCTTTTAAATTCATAATTAATTCCTCCCTTTTCAATAATAGTAATGATTACTATTTCTATATTTATATAATATATTAATTTCCACATTTTGTCAACTATATATAATATTCTTTTTTTTATTTAAATATTCTCATTTTCTAACATATTATTAAAAAAATATATTTTAGATTTATTCTCAGTCCATGAAATATTTTTTAACTACAATTTTTATTTCTTTTCTGATGTAAATACTTTTGAAAATTATGTTATATATATTTGACGAACTACTCACCTTGCCTACTTTTATATAAAAACAAAGAGATAGTGAATATTCACTATCTCTTTAAGTAATTTCCTTATTAAAATTTAATTAATTCTTGTTTTTGTTATCAGATTACTAATATACTAAGATATTCTAACAATTTTCATCTAATTCTCCTAAAATCTTATGAATATGAATCATTAAATATAATTCCTCTTGTTTAGGCAATTTTCTAGAATACTCCTTGTATATATAAGCTCCTATCTTTTTTACACATTCATACTCTTCCTTACAATTTTTTTGAACTTGCTCATAAATAAAATCTATCTTTTCTTTTGATGGTTCATTGGCTAGAAATCTTTGTGAAAATGCCTTTAGATGCATTACAAATCTCCTATAATAAAATGACTCTTTATTATATACAATAGAAAAGTGATAATGAACTATCTGCAAAATAGCATTTACAATCTTAGCACTTCTCTTATTTCTATCACTATAGGGATTATCCTGTTGTGCATTTATAAAATGACCTGCTATATTACCAATTTCCTCTTCTGGTAACTCTAAGCCAAGAACCTCTTTAAAAGCAGTAATTGCATATCTTCCTATATCATATTCTTTTGGGTTAAACTCTTTTATTTCAAACAAATAGTGATTCTCAATCATTATACCTTCTTTAAAGCGTCTCACTGCAAAGGCGATGTGGTCAGTTAAAGCCAAATATATATGGTTCATAAGTTTTAAGTTATATTTTTCTATTCCATATGCGATTATCATTTGAGCTATACCAAAGTATTCTGCATCTATTTCTGATGCAAGTTGTATAATACTCTTTTTTGTATTTTCATCATGAAGAACAAAGGTCTTTTCTATATCTTCTTTATTCAACTCAGACCCAACCTTATAATTGTGACCAATACCTTTCCCCATCAATATTATTTCTTCGCCATTATCATCCTTTGCAAGTAGCAATGAATTGTTTAATACCTTTGTAATATACATACTAAAACCCTCAATATATATTTATGTTTATTTTGTTATTCCATTGTTCTCTATAACTTCTTTATACCAGTAAAAACTATCTTTCTTTATTCTTTGTAAGTCTAAAACTTCATGGTCTGTTCTATTTATATAAACAAGTCCATAACGCTTATTAAAACCTTGTGAAGAACTTAAAAGGTCTGTAAATGACCATGGACAATATCCAATCATCTCTACACCATCTTCAATAGCTAATTTACATGCATTTATGTGACTTCTTAAATAATCTATACGATAGTCATCGTGAATTTTTCCTTTTTCTAATACATCTTTAGCTCCAAGTCCATTTTCAGTTATTATAACAGGTAAGTGGTATCTTTGCCAATATTCATTTAAAGCTACCCTAAGACCTGATGGGTCTATTGATGCTCCATATTCTGAAGCTTTCAGATTAGGATTCATCGACATTTTAAATAATCCATACATACTAAAATCAACAGTTCCTTCTCTTAAGCCAAATGGATGTTGCGAATCCTCAGGTAAGGCTTCTGCACAATTTGTTCTATAGTAATTTACAGCTATAAAATCCATTTTAGATTTTCTAAGTATTTCTTTGTCCCCTTCTTCCATATGAGGAATTATATTTCTTTTTTCAAGGTAATTCATATAATATCCTGGATATTCTCCATAATGATGCATATCAAGCATATAGTACACTTTAAAGTTATCATTCATTCTAGCAGCATACACATCTTCTGGCTTGGATGTAAGAGGATATGTTACAGATGATGATACAGCTGCTCCAATTTTACTTCCTTCTATCATTTCATGGCATGCATTAACTGCTAATGCATGTGCTAGACAAAGGTTGTAATCCATCTGAGCACGCATCTTATCTATCTTCCATGGGTCTGTTTCATCATATATATTAATTCGCTCCTCTACTCTAACAATTAGATTCTGTTCATTATGAGGTTGCCAATACTTTACTCTATCTCCAAAATACTTAAAACATATTTTAGCAAACTTTTCAAAAGCATAAACAGTTTTTCTACTTTCCCATCCATTGTATTTCTCTACTAGTGCAAATGGAAGGTCAAAATGGTATAAAGTTACAAATGGTTCAATATCACACTCTATTAGTTTATCTATTATCTTGTTATAAAAATCTATACCCTTTTGATTTATCTCTCCTTCACCATCTGGAATTATTCTAGCCCATGAAATTGAAAAACGATAGGTCTTCATCCCTAAATCTTTCATTAATTCAATATCTTCTTCATAGTTATGATAAAAATCTGATGCTATCTTAGTATCTGCTTGTAAATGAGATTTTTTAAAAGAATTGTAGTCAGCTACGGTTTTGCCTTTATTATCTTCATCCCAAGCTCCTTCTACTTGAAATGCAGAAGATGATGCTCCCCATAAAAAATTTTTTGGAAATCCTGTACTCATAAATATTTCTCCTTTTACATTAATTATTTTCTTTATTAATTCATTGCAGTAAGCTCACTTTTTTAATATACTTGATTATTCATTTTTTACTTATTTCTAGTTAAATTAACTTAGTTATTAGCTAATACTAATGAAATAATATTATCATTAGTAGATACATAACTAGGCTTACAAGAAACTACTTGTCCAAAATCAAATGTATTATTTACTATAACTGGTGTAGTTACATCATAACCAGCCTTTTTTATTTTATCTATATCAAAGGATATAAGTTTATCGCCTCTCTTCACTAAATCTCCTTGATTGACATGTTTTGTAAAGTATTTACCATTTAACTCTACTGTATTAATTCCAACATGTATTAACATTTCTGCTCCATTATCTAGCTTTAATCCTATTGCATGTAATGTTGGAAATAAGGAAGCTACTTCACAGTCAGTAGGTGCTGTTATTACTCCTTTTGTAGGTAATACAGCTATACCTTCTCCCATAGCTTTTGATGCAAATACATCATCCTTTACTTCTGATAACTCTATACATTCGCCCTCAACAGGAGAAGTTATATCAATAACACCATCTTGTGTTTCTATTTTTATAACTGAACTCTCTTCTTTTGAAACTTCTTCTAAATATTCAAATCCAATTATATAAGTTGAAATAGCTGACCCAAAAAATGCTATAGCACAACCTCCTAAATAACTTAAAAATCCTAATGTACCTGCTTCAGCATATACAGGTATAGTTAAAACACCTTGGTTTGCAAATGCGTTACCATAAGCTCCACCCATTCCCATTATGGCACCTCCAATTGCACCACATATTACAGCACATACCATAGGTTTTTTCAGCCTAAGATTAGCACCGTATATTGCAGGTTCAGTTATACCAAATAGAGCTGTTATAGTTGCAGACATAGAAATTGTTTTTAGACCTTGATTTTTGGTTTTGAAGAATACCCCTAGAGCAGCTCCTGCTTGTGAAAAGTTAGCAGCTCCTGCAAATGCCAATAAATTTTGTCTTCCTGTCTGAGCAACATCACTTATACCTATTGGTAACAATGCTCTATGTGCACCAAATATAACCAACACACACCATAAACCACCTACAAAAGCTCCACACAATGCAGGGCTTAGTTCATAAATATACTTATAAGAAAAGTTTATTACATTTCCTATATATATCCCAATTGGTCCAAATAGAAATAATGTTGCAGGTAGCATTATAACTAATGATAGTGTGGGAACCATTATTATTTTGATTACTTCAGGGATATACCTTTCTAATACTTTTTCAACATATGAAAGAGCCCATATAGCAATAATTATTGGAATAACAGATGATGTATATGTAGCTTTAGTTACTACCAGCCCTAAAAATCTAACTGTCTCTTCACCTGCCATCAAAGTTGTAAAAGCAGGATAACAAAGTGTAGCCCCTAGTACCATTGATATTATTTTATTTGCATTAAATACCTTAGCCGCAGTATATCCTAGTATAATTGGCATAAAGTAAAATATGGAATCAGCCATGGCATTTAAAATGATATAACTTTGAGTTTCTTTTATATCCACTCCATTTTTATTCATATAATACATTGCAAGGACTGATAAAATACCTTTAATCATACCAACTCCTGCTATAGCAGGTATTGTTGGTGTGAATATACCAGCTACTGCAGATAATATCGAATTCATTATACCTTGTTTTTCCTGATTTTCATTTCTTTTACTTACTTCATTTGTTTGAGGCACCATTTTTATGACCTCGTCGTATACTTTTTTTACTTTATTACCAATTACAACTTGTATTTGACCCATACTCTCAACAACAGTTATTACTCCTTCTGTCTTGGATAACTTTTCTTTATCCACTTTAGAAGAATTCCTAACCTTAAATCGAAGCCTTGTCATACAGTGAGTCACTTCATTTATATTCTCTTTTCCTCCTACGTTTAGTAGAATTTCTTGAGCTATATTTTTATAATCCATAAAAAATCCTCCATTTTAAATTATAGGCTTTTTGTTTTATGGCCATTTAAACAAAAAAATCGAACCAAATAAATAGATTATACCCATAGTACCCTATAGATAATCTATAAAAATTGATTCGATCTTGCCTGCATTACCAGTAACACGTCTACTGTTATAATATTCAAATTTGTTAACTTAATATTAACACAAGCGTTTTCTTAATTCAACTATAAAATATAATTTTTTAGTAAATAATAATTATATATTTAATTTATTTTTTAATCATAAAATACTTGATTAAAAATTCTAAATGGTATATTATTTGCATTATAAAAATACCATTTGGAGGATAATATGAAAAAAATATCTAATCAAAAACTACTTTTACTTATTATTGTTGCATTTTTCTGGTTTTCGCAATATGTATACATACCATTTCAAAATCCATATTTGAATGCCTGTAATGTGTCTACAAACATGATAGGTATAATAATAGGTGCCTATGGAATCTCACAATGTTTACTAAGACTTCCTGTTGGAGTCTTTGCTGACTCAATAAATAAACATAAAATATTTATACTGTCAGGAATTTTCTTTGCTGGTTTAGCCTCTCTTATAAGAATCTTTTCTCCTGGAGGTAGTGGTTTTCTTATAGCTAATATTCTATCTGGAATATCATCATCAACTTGGATTTCTTACATGGTCCACTACACCAACTTTTTTTCTGTAAAACATCAACAAAAATCTACAAGCATAATAATATTAGTAAACAATCTAGGGATGTTAATTGGATTTGTTATGAGTACTTTATTTTATGAAAAATTTGGAATGACAACTCTATGTATTATGAGTGTATCATCTTCAGCTATTGGAACAATCCTAGCTTTAAATATAAAAGAACACAACTCAAATAATATACTAAAAAAAATATCTATTAAAGACTCTCTATATATATGTATGGATAAAAGACTTATATTTTTTTCTTTTATGGCATTGATTCAACAAGGTATTCAAATGTCTACAACGATGTCATTTACTACTCAAATTCTTAAAGACTTAGGTTCTAGCTCTACCCTTATAGGTCTATCCTCTATATTTTATATGTTGTGTGCTGTTGCCTTTTCTGGATTTGCATCTACTAAATTTTGTACCAAGTATGGGCCTAAGTTTTGGATTCCTCTAGTATTTCTTTTTATTTCAGTTTATTGTTTTCTAGTTCCAACAGTAAAAAATATTACTATAATTTTTATATTACAATTACTCCCAGGTATGTCTACAGGTATACTCCTTTCTTACCTTACTAGTGAATCTATGAAAAATGTACCAAAACATCAGAAATCTACTGCAATGGGATTCTTTCAAGCAATTTATGCTATAGGAATGTCTATATTTCCAATGTTAGTTGGTAAAATATCAGATTATATTTCAATGCAATATGGTTATTTTACCTTAGCTATTATAGCTATAATGGCTTCTATCTTATCTTATACATATTATAAAAAACTAGATTTAACTCTTAACTATGATATAATACAATCATAAAAAAATTATATGTTTAGGAGTTCTTATGAAAAACTTAAATGCCACTGAAAAAATTATTGATTATATTAAATTAAATATTTTAAATGGAACTTTTAAAATTAATAGTAAATTACCAAGTGAGAGAAAGATTGCTGACTTGTTTAATATAAGTAGAATCCCTGTAAGAAACGCCATAGACATACTCTGTAAAGAAGGAATACTTAGGGCTATACCTTACTCAAGCCCTATAGTTGAAGGATTCAAAAAAATTGACCTGTTTGATGATAATGAAGTATATAAAAATCACAACATACAAGAATTTTATGTTGAATCTTTAAGGTCAAGACAACTTATAGAAAGTGAAGCTACAAGATTGGCAATTTTAAATGCTACTACTAAAGAACTTCAAAAAATAAGACATGCCTATTTGAAGTCAGTAGAAGAACTAGATAAGGTTTCTCAAGGTTTTATAGAAGAATGTTATGATGCTGACTTACAATTTCATAAGGAAATAATATTGGCCTCTCATAATCCAATTTTTATAAAATATTATGAGTTAATACCTAAAACAGTGTCTTCTAACCAATACTTTGGGTTTAAATATAGAAACTCTTTACAGGATATGATTAGCCATCATAATAATATAATAATAGCCTTCGACAATAAAGATTCTGACTTAGGTTACACATCAATGTACAATCATTTGGAAGATGTTATTCAGTTATTTCAACATGATTAAGCTTATACTTTATTTTAAATCTATTTTATAGAAAATCTCAATTTTAAGTAAATTGGGATTTTCTTATAAAATACATAAAAAGGCGTCGCCCTATTTTTAGTGCGACACCCACGATTAATTTAAGTCTATTAAAATTTCACTTACTATAGATTTTGCATCTTCTATTATATATTTTGGATCAACTTCATAAAATTCTCTATCTATGAATCTGTCAATCTTATCTATACTTTCTATAGAATCGCTTGTAACAAATAATACAATAGATGCATCTTCTATATCATAAATTGAAAGTTCATTTTTTATATTATCATTCTCTTGAATTTCATAAACTAAATCAAATCCTAAATCATTTGCAGCTTCCTTAAGAGAATTTAAACTTCTTTCACTTTCACAAACTGCTACTATCTTTTTATTCATATTTCAAATACCTCACTAATTCTACTCCGGTACAATCATTACTATGCACTTTGCTTGTTTAACTACACTCGCTGTTACTGAACCTATAATTCTTGTAAGACCTTTTTTAGTAGATTTTGTCATAACTATAAAATCTACATTATCTTCTTTTGCTTTTCTAATTATTTCATCTCCTGGATATCCAAAAGTAAAGTGTACTTTAACATCATACTCACCCATTATCTCTGCTGCTTTATCCAGGATTCTTCTTCCTAAGTTCTCAGAATTCTTTATTTCTTCAGCCAGGGATATGCCATCAATAAATACTAGTTCTTTTACATTCATTATTTCTACTTCGACTTCATCTTTTTTGAATATTCCTTGTATAAATTCCAAAGAATGCATACTTCTCTCTGTCCCATCAATTGGTACTAATATTTTCTTTTTATTCATGTCACATCTTCCTTTCTTACTTTAGAATAATTAAGTAAAATATATATTCTAAGTTATAAAAATATATAATAAATCTTTACTTTAGGAATTAATATTAATAATATGTATAATAATTTTAATATTTGTTATTGTGTTAATTTTATAATATATAACTGACAGTGTCAATGAACAAAATTGTAATTAAAAAAATAAAGGATATTAGTCTACAAGTGCGTTTCCTCTCAATAGATTTTTCAAAATATCTTCTGGAACTGGCTTAGAAAAATAATAACCTTGTAAATATTCACACTCCATAGTTGCCAAGTCTTCAGCACATTCAGCAGTCTCAACACCCTCTGCTACAGCTTTCATGTTCAATTTATTTATAAGAGCTATAATAGTTTCAACTGTAAGTTTGTGCCTGTCATCTTCATTCATAGACCAAATCAAACTCTTATCTAACTTAATTATTGAGAATGGCAAAGAAAGCATATTAGTAACTCCAGAATAAGCAATTCCAAAGTCATCAAGTGAAAACTTAGCTCCTAAATCAATCAATCTTTCCATCGTTTCTTTAATTATATTAAAAGAACCTAATGCCACAGTTTCTGTAATTTCAAGTTTAAACTTAGTTGGTGATACATTGTATTTATCCATAAGATAAAGTAAATCATCAGCCAAGTTTTTTTGCATACACTGCACTACAGAAAGATTAACAGCTATATTATCTAATTTCAAATCTTTAAAATCATCACTAGCTACAAATTTACATACTTTCTCAAAAACTACTAACCCAATTGAGTTAATCAACCCTGTTTGTTCTGCAATTGTTATAAATTCATCAGGAGGTATAAATCCTAAGTCTTTATGCTCCATCCTAAGTAATGCTTCAGCTGAAGTAAATCTACCTTTACTATTAGAGAATATTGGTTGATAGTACACTTCAAATCCATCATTTTTTAATGCCTCTTTTAAACAATTTTTAATCACATGTTTCCTCTTTATTTTCTCACTTATAGCTGCATCTGCATAAATAACATGCTTTGACTCAGAACGCTTTGCCTCATGTATAGAGAAATCTATAGCAACTATTACATCTTCTGTTGTCTCAGCATTTTCGGGATAATAAACAACAGCAATACTAGTTGCCAAATTAAAATTTATCTCTTCTACTAACCAAGGCCTTTTGAATCTTTCTTCTATTTTTTTAATAATCTCCTCTGGCTGTATACCTAGTTGACTATTTACAACAATAGAAAATATATCTCCACCTATTCGGTATACATGGTTTACATCATGTATGTGAATCAAATATTTTCCAACTTCTTTTAATGCAATATCTCCATTTTTAGTCCCAAAAGTTTCATTCATAAATTTAAAGTCATCAAGTGCAATTGTAATAATAAATCCTGATTGTTCAGTATTGATATTTAAATCTAACTCTTGAATAAAAGATTGTCTATTGAGTACACCAGTAAGGTCATCAATAATAAGACCTCGATTCTGCATAGAAAGATATGTCAAAAGTAAACTGCATGCACATGCAGCTCCTGTAAGAAGATACTGTAAAAATATTGCCTGTAATATAATTGCTACAACTGAAACTATAAGAAAACCTCTAATAGCCCATATTTTTGATTCATGCATCGCTTTTCTATATTTAAAAGACAAAAATGCTGAATATATTGCATAAAAGAAAAACGATGCAAAAGTTGCAACATATCCATAACCTCGTATATAACCTGTTTCTTTTGACAATCCAAATAGAATATGTGTAAAAGGATTTGTGATAGATAAGATTATACAAATTATGAGTGGTATAGATAAAAATAATAATCTTTTTTTCATATACCTTATATCTTGATAAATAATAGCCATAACATAAAACGATACAAGTGCTGCTGGTATTGGCAATAATAATAAATATACTTGATTCAATAAAACAGTAATAAAAATTGGAATTTCATCTACATTATTTAGGCAAAATGAGCCTAAAATATTTGAAATTATAAATAAAAATGAGAATATTAAAAGTGCACAATATATTTTGTTTTGTAACGTAGGTATAAATTTACTTCTAAAAAAATATACCATTAAAAAAATAACTATAATTGCAGAAAAAATTTCATATTCTATATGCCATACCATAAACTTCCCTCACTATTAATGTTTAATTTTAATTATTTTAATAATATAATTGATTTATAATTATATCATAATCTATCTTGAGTAATTTTATGGAAAAATTTTTATTTTATAACTTTTACACCAAATCCCCACTAAAAATTTAAATTTATTATAATTCTTATCATGCATATAGAAATTAAGCAAATAGTTCTTTTGCTTTAGTAGCAATTCTTTCGCCAAATATTATAGCCTTCTCATTTTGTACTTCTGGTCCTTCAACTGAATGTACATGTCCCAAATGTATAAATGGTTTCCCTAAAGAGCCTCCTCCAGAGTACACAAGCATACCTTTTACCATCAAGTGACCTACTATAGTAAGTATCGCAACATCTGGACCTCCACATACATAGTCACATGTAGCAAAAACTGCCCCCAATTTTCCAGCTAAGTTGACTTTTCTTGAGTCTTCATCAAACCATTTTTTTACTTCCCAAGTTGTATTTGCTAAATAAGTTGGTGTTCCAAATATCACTGCCTTACTTTCACTTAAATAATCTGAGTCAATATTGTCAAATCTCATGAGTTTAACTTCTACACCATCTACTTTTTTAGCTCCATCTTCTATCATCTTAGCTACCTTTTCTGTGTTTCCACTTCTTGTTTGATATAATATGGTAATCTTCAACTTTAATTCCCCCTTATTCAATAAAAATAATTTATTATAGTCAAATTATAGCACTAATTTTGCTATACTACAAAGAACTAGTCGATTATTTTTTTGTTAATTATTCAATTAAAAAAGTACCTAAATTTATTTCTTTAAAAGATACCTAAACTCACTTTTAACTTGCTTATTTCAATTTCTACTATGTCTGATATATCTTGAAATGACATTCCTCTATCGTAAAGTTTTCCTGCAATTTTGATTTTTGCATTTTCTTCTCCCTTTTTAATCAATGCTCTGTTTTCTTTTTCTATTACATTTCTAACATAGCGTTTTGCAAATGGCTCATTATTATCACATAAAACTTTATATTTTTCTTTATTTTCTTTTACAAAACTAAGTGCTCTTTTATCTTGTTTTATAGCTTCTGTACAAATTTCTTCTGTTTGCTCTTTTACAAATTTTAATGCCATTCCGTATTGTCTCACTGCCTTTAAACATATACCAATAGTTTGTTCCTTTACAAATTCTAGCGCCATTCCATTTTGTCTTACTGCTCTTAAACAGATTGTTTCTGTTTGCTCTTTTACAAATTTCAAATCAAGCCCATTCTGTCTCACTGCTTCCATACATATTTCTTCTGTTTGATTTTCTACCCATTTTAGATTGTAACTGCAATGCTTAACTGCTTCCATACATATTTTTTCTGTTTGTTTTTTTACCCTAGCTAACCCAAATTCACTATTTCTTACTGCTTCTATACATATTTCTTCTGTTTGTTCTTTTACATATTCCAATGCAGCACCATTTTTTTCAACAGCCCTTAAGCACAATTCCTCTGTTTGGTTTTCTATGTATTTTAATGCTGTTCCATCTTGATTAATGGCTAACATACAAATTTCTTCTGTTGGTTCTTCCACAAATTCTAACATTCTCCAATCTTGTTTAACTGCTTCTAAACATATTTTTTCTGTTTGATTCTGAACACATTTTATTGCATTACAATTTTGTCTAACAGCCTCTAAACATATCTCTTCTGTTTGATTTTTTATGTATATTAAATTCAATCCATTTTTTCTTACTATTTCTAAATATTCATCTTCTGTCTTATTATCAAAATCATCATTATCTATTGATTCAAATATATCATTTTTATTTTCTTGCATATCCCAAACTCACCCCTTATAAATTTTATAAAATTCAATAAATTTACTCTTATTTTTATTCTATCAAAGAATATAAAAATTTTTGAGTCTTGTTTTTTTTTACACAATCATTTGTATGTTAAAAAATAAATTAATTACCTTAATTCCAGTATACAATACCCAAAATATGTGGTATATTTTAACTATAATATATTTTTATATATTATTGTCAGAATATTTAAAGTTAAATTTATATAGAATATTTTTATTTATATATCACTTATGTTTGGATATATTTTTCTTTTTTCTTTTTTAGTTTTCGGGTTAGTAAGGGGTTAGTAATTTAGGTTTTCATAGGATATTATTTTTACAATTAGTTTTATTTTATCTAATTTATATATCTTATCATTAATAAAACTAAATATGATTTAAATAATTCCTTGAGATAAATTTAATAAAACTTAGAATCCTTGTCTAAGCTTAAAACACTAAAATTATTGGGAGGATATAAATGATGGACCAAATTAAACGCTTACAGGAATTGCAACAAAAATCATACTTGACTAAAGAAGAATTTGAGGAATTAAAAAACAGCACATATATTGAAAAATTTGAATTAAGAGATGAATGTGATAACTCTTACATTTATACATTTTATACTAATGACAAATGTAATGATATAAAATTTATAAAGTCACAATTTATTGTTACACTTATAAAAATCGGTTTCTTATGTGAGTGTGGCGGTGTATTTAGACAAAAGAAAATAGTTGATGAATATGATTACGGATATAATGCTATATATAAATGTGATTCTTGTGGAAAAGAACTTGATAAAGAAGTAGAAAATTATGATTAAATAACAACCTATTCAAAACAGCTTTTGTAAAGACTAGATAAAATTCACTTTGAATTTGGACTATAACCCTCTTAGAAGACAGTTAAAATACGTAAATCTGTCTAAAACTAGGAGGGTTTTGTTATGCCCAAAACAATTAAATCATATTTAAATGCTGAAATTACTTTAATTCAATTTCGTACTTTTTTATTTTCTTATATAAAAGACTTTTATGTATTCCCATAACTTCTGCTGCCTTGGAACATTTCCAATTATACTTCGTTAACACATCAATAATTAAACTCTTCTCATAATTTTCCACCATTTCATGAATTGAGCAATTACTGTCCACATTACATTGAGCCACTCTACTGATATTATCCATTTTAGATGGAAGGTCACACATCATAATGACCATATCATCACTTACAGCATAAGCACTTTTTATTACATTCTGTAGTTCTCTTATATTTCCTGGCCAAATATAGTTAATAAAACAATTTTTAACCTTATCACTTAAAACCTTCAATTCCTTATATTCAGCATTTAATTTGTTTAATATATAATTTGCTAACAACAAAATATCATCTTGTCTGTCCTTTAATTCCAGCATATGAATATTTATTACATTTAACCTATAGTATAAATCTTCTCTAAATAATCCCTCTTCAACCATCTTACTTAAATTCTTTCTTGTAGCAGAGATTACTCTTACATCTATCTTTATCGTTTTAAGACCTCCAACTGGCTCTATCTCATTTTCCTGAAGAACTCTTAAAAGTTTTGCTTGCATGGTCAAAGGCATATCACCTATTTCATCTAAGAAGATAGTACCATTATTTGCAACCAAAAACTTACCTTTTTTGCCTCCCTTTTTTGCTCCTGTAAAAGCTCCTTCGTCATATCCAAATAGCTCTGATTCTAATAGTTCTTCTGGTATTGCAGCACAGTTTATACTAACCATAGGCTTGTCTGCTCTACTGCTATTATTATGAATTGCTCTAGCAAATACTTCTTTACCTGTACCTGTTTCCCCTGTCAAAAGTACTGAGAAGTTCGTTTTAGAAGCTTTCATACCTGTTTTCTTAAGTTCTATGAAATCTTTATTTTCACCTATAAGCTTATCAAAGCTACATTTATCCTTAAATTGTTCTTTATAATATTGGAGTTCCATATATTCTGACATTAATTTTTTAGCTACATCAAATGATTGTAATCTAAATTTAACTTGAGCTACACCTGCAACCACTTCTCCACTGTCATTTTCCACATAAGATCTACTTACTATTACACTTTTTTCTTTTGTTTCTCCACCTGAGTAATGGTGTATAGCTCCTTCTTCACAATATTTATCTCTCATAACATCTAACATTTTTGTATTTGGTATAATAATTTGTATATTATGTCCTATTATATCTTCTTTTGCTTTCCCTAAGAAATCACAATATTTATCATTAATATCTATGATTACTCCATCTTTATCTACAACAATAAAACCATCATCAGTCATGGATAATACTCTTGCAAATATATCCTTATACCAGTGCTCTTTCATTGTTTCATCCCTCCACTATAACCTTCAGCAAAAATAATAAGTCTTACAATACAATATTATAAGACTTACCATTCTATATATTCAATGTTTTCTAAAAGTTACCTATTTAATGACTCTATCATTTCAGGTAGGATTTCATATAAATCCCCTACAATTCCATAGTCACATATATTGAAAATAGGTGCTTTTGAATCTTTATTTATAGCAACTATATACTTAGAATCACTCATACCTGCTAAATGCTGTATTGCTCCAGATATACCACATGCAATATATAACTCTGGTCTAACAGTAGTTCCTGTTTGTCCAACTTGATGGGAATGCTCTATCCACCCTGAATCTACTGCGGCTCTTGAAGCACCAATCTCTGCCCCTAATTTATCAGCCAATTCCTTTATTAATTCAAATCCTTCTGCCCTCTTTAATCCTCTTCCTGCAGAAACTATTATTCTAGCATCAGTTAGATTTATAGATTTCTTTTCTTGTGGAAGCATTTCTACTAATCTAGTTCTAATCATTTTTTCAGTAAGTCCTGGATTAACAACCTCTAAAACTCCATTCTCTGATTCAGTTCTTATAGCTTTTGCCATAACTCCTGGACGAACAGTTGACATCTGTGGTCTATTTTTAGGACAAACGATAGTAGCCATTAAATTTCCACCAAAGGCTGGTCTCGTTTGTAATAATTTATTGTCTGTTAAATCTATTTCAAGTTTTGTACAGTCAGCAGTTAGACCTGTTCCAATTTTACCTGCAATTCTAGGTGCAATATCTCTTCCTATAGAAGTAGCTCCAACTAGTACCACCTCTGGCTTTTTCACTTCAATTAAATCTGCAATTGAAATTGCATATCCATCAGTTGTGAAATCTTTAAGAAGAGGGTCATTGATATAATATGCTTTATCGACACTATAGTGAAGTAATTCCTTCACTTCTTTATCTACTTCATATCCAGCTATTACAACTGAAAGCTCTTTTCCTAATTGGTCAGCAAGCTTTCTTCCCTCACCAATAAGTTCTATAGTAACTGGATTAATTTTTCCTTCCCTTTGCTCTCCTATTACCCAAACTCCATTATAGTCATTTAAATTTATACTTTGATTAACTTTTGCTCTCATCATCTTAACACTCCTATACTAGTTTCAAATCGAATAGTATTTCTATTAACTTTTCAGCTTTTTCTTTCTTATTTATACCTTCGATTATTTCATTATGTTTGTCTTTAACTGGTACAAACGACTTGTAAACATTTGTAGGTGAACCCTTTAATCCAATTTGAGTTGTATCAACATCTAAGTCTGAAAGTGTTAACACAGTAATTTTTGCATCTCCATTATTGTAAGCTTCTAAGATTCCTTTAACACTTGGATATCTTGGATTATTTAACTCTTTTATAGCAGTTAATAAAACTGGCATCTTTGCTTCTATTAAGTAATCTCCAGTTTCTGTATAACGAGTTACTAGTAGTTTATCACCTTGAACCTTTACTTCTTTTGCATAGGTAACCTGTGGAACTCCCAAAAATTCTGCAACCTCTGGTCCAACCTGAGCTGTATCTCCATCTATAGCTTGTCTTCCACAGAATATTACATCATACCTTCCGACCTTCTCTATAGCAGCAGCGATAATTGTAGATGTAGCCCAAGTATCTGAGCCACCAAAAGCTCTATCTGAAATTAAATATGCCTCATCAGCACCCATCGCCAAAGCTTCTTTTAAAGCGTTTTTAGCTTGAGGAGGTCCCATGCTTATAACCTTAATCACTGCTCCCAGTTCATCTTTTATTTTTAAAGCTTCTTCTAAAGCATTTCTATCATCTGGATTGATTATACTTGGTACACCATCTCTTATTAGGGTACCTGTCTCTTTATTTATTTTAACTTCATTAGTGTCTGGAACTTGCTTTAAGCAAACAACTATATTCATAATCTTCCTCCTATCCTAGTACTGCTCTTGAAATAACAACCTTGTGTATTTCTGAAGTACCTTCATAAATTTCTGTTATCTTAGCATCTCTGTACATTCTCTCTAATGGATAATCTTTCATATATCCATATCCTCCATGGATTTGGAGAGCTAGATTTGTAACTTCTCTTGCAGTACGTGATGCATTGTATTTTGCCATGGCAGCTTCTTTAGTGTGTTTTTCGCCTCTAGCTTTCAAATCCGCAGCATAATATACTAACAATTTTGCTGATTCCACCATAGTAGCCATATCTGCAATATACCATTGAATACCTTGCAAAGCTGAAATTGGCTTGCCAAATTGAACTCTTTCTTTAGAATATTTGATACTTTCTTCTAAAGCCCCTTCAGCAATTCCTACAGCTTGAGCTCCAACTCCAATTCTTGCACCATCTAGACAAGTCATAGCTATGTTGAAGCCTTTTCCTTCTTTTCCTAATAGGTTACACTTTGGAACTCTACAGTTATCAAATATTAATTCTGCAGTTTCTGAACCATGTATACCCATTTTTTCTTCAATTTTTCCTATTGAGAAACCTGGAGTACCTTTGTCAACTATAATAGCAGACATCCCCTTTATTCCCTTTGATGGTTCTGTCAATGCAAATATTATTAATGATTCTGCTTGACCTCCACCAGAAATAAAACACTTAGTTCCATTTAAAACATATTCATCAGTTGTTTCATCAATAATTGCAGTTGTTGCAGCTCTTGCAGCATCTGAACCAGCATTAGGTTCAGTTAAAGCAAAAGCTCCTACACACCCACCTTCAGCCATCATTGGAAGGTATTTCTTCTTTTGTTCCTCAGTACCAAATTTCAAAATAGCTTGAGCATATATTGTGTGTATTGATAGTATTGCTGCAGATGCTGCACATTTTTTGGCAACCTCATTAACAACAATTACCTTTTCTATATCTGCTCCACCAGAACCTCCATATTCGACAGGTGTCCCAATACCATTAAATCCTATTTTAGCCATTTTGCTAAAAAGTTCTCTTGGGAAAATACCAGTTTTATCTGTTTCTGCAGCTATTGGTGCTATTTCATTCTCTGCAAATTCTCTTGCTACTCTTTGAAGCATTACTTGGGCTTCTGTTAATCTAAAATCCATAAAATTTCCTCCTATTTATTAACATAGTTCACATGTTTCTTTATTCATTGCTACAATTCCAGATTCAATTAGAGCTTCTATATCAGAATCACTGTATCCAAGTTCTCTCAATATCTCATCTGAATGTTCTCCTATAAGTGGAGCATCACAAGTCATATTAACTTCAATATTTCCAAACTTAACTGGAGTGGATGCAAGCATTGTCTTATTTCCATTTTTACTTGTATGTTCATATATATAGTTATTAGCAATAGCCTGTTCATCAGTTACTACATCATTAACATGCTGAATTCTTTCATGGGCTATATCCGCAGTAGTAAGCTTTTCAACCATCTCATTTTGAGTAAATTTTGCAAACTCACCATCTAAAATATTAATAAGCTCTGTAGCATTTTTCTTACTTTCTACTGAAGATGCAAATCTCTCTTCTTTTATCAAATCTTCTCTTCCAAATAATCTGCAAAGTGCCTCAAAATATCTTTCATGTTCTAGGATACTTAAGAATATCCACTTTCCATCCTTACAACGATAAGAATTTATTACTGGAGAAATGGCATTCTTTCTAGTTTTTGGATACTCATCACTAAACTGTGTAGATGCCAATAAAGATGATGCATTCCATATTGCTTGTCCAAACAAAGATGCCATTACCTTTTGACCTTTTCCAGTCTTAGCTTGTTGGTATAAAGCTGCACATATACCTCCAGATAAGCTACAAGAAGTTGTTGCATCTCCAAAGGCTATAGGTGGGTTTATTGGACTTGTATCCTTCTCTGCTATATCAAGCATAGCTCCACTTCTTGCCCAAAAGGCAACTGTATCAAATCCTGCATTGTCCTTAGCAGGTCCAAAATCACCAAAACCATTTATTTGTCCCCAAATAAGATGTGGGTGTTTTTTACTTAATGATTCATAGTCAAGACCTAGCCTTTTTAATGCTCCTGTTCTATAGCTTGAAACAAACACGTTTGCTTCACTTAAAAGCTTATCCATAATTTCAATTCCAGCTTCACTCTTAAGATTTATAGACAAGCCTCTTTTATTTGAATTATATGTACTGTAAAAAGGATTATTATAATCATCTATTGGCATTGTCATTGTTGCCCCTGTCTTTCTTCCTGGGTCTCCAAAGCTTGGCTCTACTTTAATTACATCCGCACCCCAGTCAGCTAATATTTTAGAAGTTCCTGGACCTGCTACAAAATATGTTAAGTCAATTACCTTAACACCTTCTAATGGTTTATTTAACACTTTTAATTCCTCCTTATACTGTCGATTTGGTATTTTAAATATTTTATTTATAGTATTAAATCATAAAATTTACTGTACATATTTTGAAAATTAGTTTTACAATATCAAAATATAATGTATATTTTTCATCTTTTCTTTTATGGTAATCCTGGGAACATCGTAAACATAAGAACTGCTACTACGGTTCCAATAATTGGGGTCAAAACAGTCACCCAAAATATTGGCATATAAGCATCTTTATGTGATTCTTTACATAGACCATTTGTTACAGTAACGATATATCCGTTATGAGGAAGTGAATCTAATGCTGCTGATGAAATTGCCATAGTTCTAGTTAATGCCGCTGCAGAGACACCCTTAGCTAAAAATACTGGTCCAAGAAGTGGAGCTGCGATTCCAAGTCCACCTGAAGCTGACCCACATATACCTGCAATAACTGTAGTTCCAACGGCAGCTCCTGCAATAGGAGGTCCAGGAATATTAGTCATAGCATTAACTATAAAGTCAAAACCAACTGCTGATTTTACAACTGAGCCAAATGCAACTACAGCACAAGTATTGCATATTGCTACTACTGTAGTTTTACATGCATCACCAACATGTCCAACTATTTTGGAATTATCTTGATATTTATTTAACAATAAATACACTAATAACGCTCCAATAAACACTCCTACCTCAATTGGTACTATTGCTTGTCCATTAATTTTTACATTAATTATTAATATTGATACTATTAATGGAATTAGCGCAATTAGACCATTAGGACCATTTCCTCTCTTAGAATTAGTTGCTGCTACTTCATCAAATATATCTGATTCATGTGCTATAAAATGCCCACCATTGGCTTTTTCTTTTGAAACCATTCTATATAAAATGATGCTTCCAACAACAAACATTACTGCACATGATATAAATCCATTTACTGCACCAGCCATAATGTCTGTCCCTAATGTTGAAGCTGGAACAATATTATGAATCTGTGGTGCTCCTGGTGCAACCATTGCAAAAGTCGAACATCCAAAAGTCAAGGCTGCTGGTATAAATCGACGTGGTAAATCAGCTTCTTTAAATATTTCCAAAGCTATCGGAAACACTGCAAAACTTACAACGAAAACACTTACTCCTCCATAGGCTAATATTCCACAAGCTATTGGAATAGAGAGTAATGCTTTATCCTTACCAATCCATCTTACAATCATCTTAGCAATAGATTTCGCTCCACCAGTAATCTCCATTATTTTTCCCATTAAAGTACCTGTTAGGAAAATAAAGAAATTCGCCTGGAGAAATCCAACAAAACCTGCCATATAATCCACCTTGAGTGCATTATATACATTTAGATTTCCTGTTATAGCAACTAGTAGTGAACATACAATTGCTATTATAAAAATATTTACTCCCCTCATAACCATTACAACTAGAAGGGATAGGGCTATAATAATCCCTACTAAACTTATAATTACTCCCGCATTCATAAATTAACTCCTTTTAAAATTAAACTCTGTGTGTTTCTTCACGAAATTTAGATTTTGAATATTTTCTACATTTATTCCAATTTGGTTATAATAGCTACTTATTCTCAAAAACTGGCTTTCTCTTCTCTATAAATGCATCCATACCCTCTTGTTTATCTCTTGTAGCAAAAGTTAAACCTGCAATATCTTTCTCTAGTTCAAGAGCATTTTTTAAATCCATATCTATTCCTTTATTAATAACTACTTTTGCATATCTTATTGCTATTGGTGCTTTTTCAACTATTTGATTCATCATCTTCATTGCCTCTTCTAAAAGCACATCACTTGGAACTACTTTATTAATAAGACCAATAGATTTAGCTTCTTCTGCATTTACTTGCCTTCCTGTAAAAATTAATTCTTTGGCTATCCCAGTTCCAACAAGTCTTGATAATCTTTGAGTTCCACCAAAACACGGAATTACTCCTAAATTAACTTCAGGCTGTCCAAATATAGCCTTTTCTGATGCAATTCTAATGTCACAACTCATAGCAAGTTCACATCCACCACCTAGTGCATATCCATTAACTGCTGCTATTACTGTTTTCTCAAGAGCTTCAATTTTGTCAAAAATCCCTTGTGCATAACCTGCATATCTTCTGCCTTCTTCACTTTTATAGTTTTGCATCTGACGTATGTCAGCTCCAGCTACAAAAACTTTACCTTCTCCAGTAATAATAACTCCTAATATTTCCTCGTTTTCTGATATTACATCAATAACTTGAGATAACTCTCTAAGAGTGTCATTATTAAGAGCATTTAAAGCCTTAGGTCTATTTATAGTAATAACACAGACTTTATCCTTAAGTTCTACCTTAAGATTTTTCAAATTTTCCATTTCAAATCCCATCATATTCCCCCCATTATACATTGTTATTTTTTCTACATTTCTTGTTGATATATATTAGCAAGTTCTACGCCAACTTCTATTAAATTCCATTATTTTTGTTAAAAAATTGTTTTTTTTAATGAAATAAACAAAATATACATAAATTTCACTAAATTTTTAATAGGTTTTGGCTTTAAAACTGATTAAATCATAATTTATTAAAGAATTTTTCTGCAATAAAATCCATAAAATCATATTTTTGTCTCATTTTTGAGAATATAGTCTCATTTTTGATACTTTACTACGTATTTGTCTCAATAGTATAGATTTCTTAACGCTGTCATAATATTATTGTTTTATAAAATATATTTTTATAGAACAATTTTTATAAATATAAAAACACCTCTGAACCATATTTACATATTATTATGCAAACATGGTTTAGAGGTGTATACATTTCTAAGATATTAGAACATTTATTCTTCTATTTCCCAGTTATGATATATATCTTGAACATCATCATCTTCTTCAAGCATATCAACTAATTTATTCATCATTTTTAAATGAGCTTCTTCAGTTAATACAGTTGTAGTTTGAGGTATCATCTTTACATCAGCAGATATAAACTCATACCCTTTAGCTTTTAACTCATCGCGTACAGCAGAAAAATCTTCTGGTGTAGTTATTATTTCATAACCGTCTTCTTCTGTTATAAAATCCTCAGCTCCTGCTTCTAATGCAATATCCATCAATTCTTCTTCTGAAATTCCATCTCCTGAACCAACTAATATCTGTCCTTTTTTATCAAACATAAAAGACACACATCCACTAGTTCCTAAGTTTCCTCCATTTTTATCGAAGTAATATCTAACATTACCAGCAGTTCTGTTTTTGTTGTCAGTTAAAGTTTCTACTATAACTGCAACTCCACCAGGACCATAACCTTCATAAACTATAGTTTCATAGTCATCACCAGCACCTGCTCCGGCACCTTTAGCGATAGCTCTATCTATATTATCATTTGGCATATTATCTGCCTTAGCTTTTTCTATAGCTGTCTTTAAAGCTGCATTATACTCTGGGTCTGCTCCACCTTCTTTAGCAGCAACTGCTATTGCTCTAGCATGTTTAGTAAATATTTTTGCTCTTTGAGCATCTTGTTTACCTTTTCTATTAATTATATTACCTATACGTCCCATATTTCCACTCCTTAATACGTACAATTAGTTATTCTAATTTTTATCACCTGTAAATTTTATCACAAATCTTTAAAATAGTAAATTAGAACTTAGGAGGTTGTGCAGGCGTTTTTCTCTTATGTTCACTTATTCTATGAAGTCTTTCAATTATCTCTTGGTCTCTTTGAGGAACTTCATCTAATCTACCTTGCAACACAGCATCTATCATATTGTAAGTAGTTCCCATTTCATTTTCATCTGTTTGACCTTCCCAAAGACCTGCAGAAGGAGCTTTATTTATTAAATCTTCATGAACACCAAGTTCTTTTGCCCATTCATACACTTCGCCTTTAGTTAAATTTGCAATTGGTAAAATATCAACTCCACCATCACCAAATTTAGTAAAATATCCTGTGTGTATTTCTGCAGCATTATCTGTACCAACAACTAGATATCCTAGATTGTTAGCAATTGTATAAATAGTACTCATTCTTACTCTTGCTCTTAGATTTGCATCTGTCATTTTTAAATATTCTTCTCTATATAAATGTTTCTCTTTTAAATTTCCTACTACCATGTCTAATATAGCACTTTGTGGTTCTATAAGGTCTAAATCAAGGTATTCTATATCACAACCTTCTATAACCTTAAGTGCATCTTCTCTATCTTGAGGATTACTTTTTATGCTCATTATAACTCCCATAGAGTTTTCTGGAAATGCCTTTTTAATTAAATTAGCAACTACTGCTGAATCAATTCCCCCAGATACACCGACAATTAATCCTTTTGCATTTGCCTCATTAACCTTATTTATAAGCCATTCTACAGTTTTGTCTATTTGTATTTTTATATTTGACATTGTTATCTCCTCTCAAATTTGCTACTTTGTTTTAATATATTATACCATATATTAATATGTTGTTTTAATATGTTTTTTTTTATGCAAAATTACGTAAATATGAAATATTATATTTAATCTTACTTTTATATAAATATAATTTGCCTATTTTGGTAAAACTATTTCAGAAGGTGATTTTTATGAAAAAAACTGATGATTTAAAGAAAAAATATCTTGATTTTAGTTTGAAAAATACGATAATTGGAGTTTTTACAGGGTTTATAAATGGAGTTTTTGGGTCTGGAGGAGGTACTCTTTTAGTTCCAATATTAAATGACATCGTTAAGGTAGAAGAACATAAATCTCATGCAACTGCTCTTTCTATAATAATTTTCTTAACGACAGCAAGTTCTGTTTTATATGTATCTAAGGGTACTTACGACGTTAATTTGACAATAAAGGTTGCTGTTGGAAGTATTCTTGGTGGTATCATAGGAGCAAAACTACTAAATAAAGTTACTGGAAAGTTTCTTAGGATTTCTTTTGGAATAATCATGATAATTGCAGCATTAAGGATGGTGTTCTAATGTTATTTGCTTTAATTGGATTTTTTGCAGGGATTATCGGAGGAATGGGAATGGGTGGAGGAACCATACTTATACCTGCACTAGTTTTACTTGCTGGTATAGATACTAAAATAGCTCAAAGTGTAAATTTACTTTCATCTATCCCTATGACACTTATAGCATTGGCTATACATATAAAAAATAAAAATGTAGTTTTTAAATTGGTTATACCCATAGCTGTATTTGGGGTCTTAGGTGCTATATTTGGTTCACTATTAGCTAATTATCTATCTTCAGATATACTAAAGAGAATATTTGGTATATTTCTGCTTCTAGTTGGCTTATTTGAAGTAAAAAAAGGATTCTGTGCAAAATCTAATAAAAAGCCATTAAATTGATTTAGATTAAAACAATTTAATGGCTTTTCATTTTAAGATTTCATTTTAAGATTTCATTTTAAGATAAAAATTGAATGTTTAATATAACTATTTTTTTTAATCTTTTTAGATTACAATAATATTTCTCCATTTTGTTCAGATAAATAAAATTCTTCTCCTAAAACTATTTTTCCTGTTCCATTTGTTATATCAACCATTTTTTCTGATAAATTTTCCACATCTTCTAATTTCGAATATACTATTATCTCAACATTATCTTCATATATTGTATCTTTTATAAAATACCCCAAATTCATTAATTCATTTTGTACTTTTCCAAGTTGAGTATAATCTATTTTAATCTTAACTTCTTGATACATTACCTTATAAATTATCTTTCCTGCTTCTAACCCCAACTTAGCACCTTTTGTATAAGCTCTAACTAGACCACCTGCACCTAATTTTGTTCCTCCAAAATACCTAGTAACAACAACTGCTACATCTCTTAAATCTTCTTTTTTTATAACTTCTAATGTAGGTATACCTGCGGTTCCTTGTGGCTCTCCATCATCACTGTATCTTTGTATATTCATATTTTGCCCAACTGTATAAGCCCATACATTATGAGTTGCATCTTTATGCTTTTTCTTTATTTCATTTATAAATTCTAGTGCTTCATCTTCACTCTTTATAGGCTTAGCATATCCAATAAAAACAGACTTTTCAATTGTTATTTCATCAGTTCCAAATTCATGTAATGTCCTGTAATTGCTCATTATAATTCCTCCTATTTTAATCATTTTCTAAGATATACATCAAATATGTATTTATATATAAAATTATTCTACTAAAAAATAGATAGATTTTTATCACTTCTTTAATCAATGTTATAAAACAATTATATAATAAAATTGTATACTTTTTAATTTTTATTTCAAATATAGGTCACTAATTTTAGATATAAATTACTAAAAATTTAGATTTCTAAATTATAATCTAAGCAAACTATCTAATTTATGTTTAAAATATTTTCAATTAAAAAAGGAAGGGGCTAACCCTTCCTCAGAATTCTCTAAATTCACTATTAATTTGCTGGAACATCATCGCCCTCTGAAACTAATTTTTTTAATTCTTTAAACTTTTTATAAGATACTTCTACTAAAGCTTGCTCTTTGTGATGTGACAACATTTCTAAAGCATCTTTTACTTTATAAAATCCACCTTCTTGGAATTCAGGAGCAAGTACACAATCAGTGTTACAAGCTTCCATAACATACCACATTATTGCATTACAAACTTCTTGTTGTCTACTTCTTGAGAAAAATTCATACATAGTATCGCCAGCTACATCTATCATTTTAGCATCTATGCCAGTTTCTACTTTAACTCTTTGAACAGCACTCTCATATGGAAGTCCTCCTCCAAGTATTTTTCCTTTTGGAAGTGTCCATTCACCTCTATCATTTTTTACAATAAGTACTTTATTAGCATAAAAAACTACTCCACCTGCACAACGTCTTACTATCATTTGAAACCCCTCCCATTAATTTATTTATTACCTTGTTAAACTCTAGAAATACATCGTTAAGTAAACAAATTGCTTTAATAAAAAATTACTTTTTCAAATTTTTCGCATCTTCCAATGCTTTAATGGCTTCGTCATAAGCTCTAAGCACATACTCTTTTTCAAAATTCTTATTCTTGTCTTTCAACTGCTGTAAAATCTTTAGACTGTTTTCATCTCCTAATTTTGAAAGAGCTTTTGCACAATACTGCCTAGTTTGTGCATTTTTATCATAGAGACCTTTTTGTAATACTTCTCTACTAATTGGTGATTCAATCTTTCTGATGGCTGAATAAGTTATCCTTCTAATATCTGAGTGTCTGTGGTTTGTGAGCTGATGAAGTAATTTTAAGAATCTATCATCTTTTAGCTCACCTGTCGCCCAGATTAAAACAATTAAATCTTCAGCATTTTTTTCCACAAGGATTCTTTTGAAAACCTTTCTCTTAAAGTATACCATTTTTTCGTCATCTAAGCTATCCATAAAATCAAGTCTCTTGATTTTATCTAATTCTAAAAATTTATCCAAAATATCTTTAGATGCCTCAAAATCCTCTTTTTGCAATTCTTTTATTTTCAATTTTGCTTGTATAAGTTGCTCGCTTGCTTCAGTATTTGAAATATTTCTAATCTTACTAATTTGAGATACTGTTTTAGATTCTTTATAAAGAAGATAGGTTATAAAATAATCTTCGAGATTATCTATGTTTTCCCAATTAATATCCATATTCAACCTATTTTTCTAATATGTACTCTCTATAGATATTAAAATCTTCTTCATCCAAGTTTACATCTAATGCTATACCATTTTCCCCATACTCAAAATTCTCCACATTATATTTATCTTTTATTCTACTAAATATATCACCTCTCTCATAAGGTAACATTAAGCTTACTGAATAAGTATTTTCCATTAAAGCACTTTCTATCAGATTTAATAGCTTATCCATATTTATGCCTTGTTTAGCAGAAATATACACAATATCTTCTTGACTTTTAGGATATATATCCAATTCTAGCTTATCGACCTTATTATATACAAGTATATGTTTTTTATCATTTACACCAAGTTCTTTTAATACACCTTCAGTTGTACTTTTTTGCAATTCATAACTAGTATTTGTTGCATCAATTACATGCAGAATTAAATCTGCATACTGTACTTCTTCCAGTGTTGCTTTAAATGCCTCTACTAAATCATGGGGAAGCTTACTCACAAATCCAACAGTATCTACTACTAAAAATTCTTTCTTATTTGGTAAAAGTGCCTTTCTTAAAGTTACATCTAGAGTTGCAAAAAGCATATCTTTTACAAAAACTTCTTTTTCTTGTTCATAATCCTTGTGTGTCTTTATTAATTCGTTTAATAGGGTAGATTTTCCTGCATTTGTATACCCAACAAGTGCTACAATTGGTATATTTGATTTTAAACGTTTAACTCTCTGTGTCTCTCTATTCTTCTTTACTTCTCTAAGTTCACGTCTTATATCTGCTGCTTTATTAAGTATATGTCTTTTATCTATTTCTAGTTTTTGTTCTCCAGGACCTCTAGTTCCAATCCCTGCACCTGTCCTACTCATCTCACCACCCATTCCATAAAGTCGTGGTAATCTGTATTTTAGTTGAGCTAATTCAACCTGCAATTTACCCTCTTTACTAAGCGCCCTTTGAGCAAATATATCCAGAATCAAGGTAGTTCTATCTATTACTTTTCTTCCAACAACATTCTCTATATTTCTGATTTGAGCACCAGATAATTCATCATTGAAAATTACTAAAGTAGCATCTAGTGAATCACTATATGCTCTTATTTCTTCTACCTTACCTTTTCCTATATAATAAGCTGCATCTATGGAGTGCTTGTTTTGAATTAAGCTACCTACAACTTCTGCACCAGCAGCTTTTGTTAATTCCTTTAATTCTTCCATGGATTCACTAGTGTCTATATCATCACTTTTTTTCACTATTGTCGTCAAATTAAGACCTACAAGAAGTGCTCTCTCTTGAATTTCTTTCACTTAATCACCTCATTTTTTGTTATAAAACATATTATAATTGCAAAATATATTTACATTATTTTTCTGTTGACTAATTATACCATTAATACTATGATTAATAGTACTATATTATCAACTATTAATAAAAATATTTAGTATAATTATATTATCACCAAAATCTTATATAGTTATAAAAGATTTAAATTTTATTTAATTTAGGAGGAAAATATGGGCGAAAATTATAAGTTTTTTAATCACAAAGATTGTGAATTTTTCCCTTGTCATAAAACTAATAAACCAGAAGAATTTAATTGTTTATTTTGCTATTGTCCTTTGTATGCTTTAGGAGAAAATTGTGGTGGAAACTTCAAGTATACAGATAAAGGTATCAAAGATTGCAGTAGTTGCATGCTCCCTCATAAAAAAGATAATTATAATTATATTATGGGGAAATTTCAAGATTTAGTTAAAATTACTAGTAAAAAATAATTTCTCATTAGAAATAGCTATGCACAAATATTTATTAACTACTCTTAGTCTAAATATTATTACATAGCTATTTTTATTGTATAACTTTAGTCTATCTCATTTTTAATTTAGTTGATTTGCATAACTTATATATTACAAAAAGTAATATACTTACTAATAAAATCAACATTAAAATCATCACACCAGCATGAAAAAAGAATTCTTCTGGCAATATATTTATAACTGGGTCTAAATCTGGACTAAATATCCAGTAATCATTTCTAAATAATAATTTATGAAAAATAATAAATGATTTTTCAAAATTCAATAAAACTGGAACTGCCAATAATAATGGCATAATTATAAGCGTTATTGATGTAGTTTTTAAAATTTTTATATTTTTATTTTTTGCATTAAATATAATTCCTATTAAAGATACTATCATTAGTACTTTAGCTAGTTTATTGATGTTTTGAAATATATTTCTCACTTCTTCAAAATGTATCTTTCCCTGTGGAGAAGATTTTAATGTGGGTAACTTAAACTCAGACACATTCTTATTTAGATTATAATCAATCAGATAATCGTAGTTTAATTTTATATCATCCTTAGATAGACCAGATAACTCTGATATATTTAGATAATCAACATCAAAATAATATAGTTGTTTAAACCCAACAGTAAAATTAATAACTCCTACTATTATAACTATACTTATACATATTGAAAAAAGTATATTTAGAAATTTTTTCATGAAATCCCCCCAGTAATAAATTAAAGCACTACACTATTTTAGTTGTAAAATCTTCTATATTCCATACATCATCAACAATGTCTGAATAAAATTCTGGTTCATGACATACCAAAAGAACTGTTCCCTTAAATTCTTTTATGGCTTTCTTCAATTCATCTTTCGCTTCAACATCTAAGTGATTTGTAGGCTCATCTAGTACTAAGAAATTTATATTTTTTAGCATTACTTTACAAAGTCTAACCTTTGCAGCTTCTCCTCCACTTAGTACTCTCATTTGACTAGTTATATGCTCATTTGTAAGTCCACATTTTGCAAGAGCTTGTCTAACTTCAAAGTTTGTAAGTCCTGGGAATTCACTCCAAATTTCATCCATAGGTGTATTACTATTTTCTTTTGAACTCTCTTGTTCAAAATATCCAACTTCTAGATAATCACCTAACTTAACACTTCCTTCAAATGGTTTTATTATTCCAAGTAAAGTCTTTAATAAAGTAGATTTTCCAATACCATTCATTCCTTTTAAAGCTATCTTCTTTCCTCTTTCTAAATGGAAATTAAGTGGCTTTGTCAATGCTTCATCATATCCTAAAATTAAACTTTCTGTTTCAAAAATTATCTTACTTGCTGCTCTAGCATCTTTGAAAGAAAAAGTAGGCTTTATCTTTTCTTTTGGTCTTTCCAATATTTCCATCTTATCAAGTTGCTTTTGTCTACTGTTAGCCATTCCTCTAGTTGCTACTCTAGCCTTATTTCTAGCTACAAAGTCCTCTAATCTTTTTCTTTCTTCAACTTGTTTATCGTAAGCTTGTTCTTCTTGACGTTTCTTTATGTCATTAAGTCTTACAAATTCATCATAGTTTCCTTTATATCTATTTAGTTCTCCATTTTCCATATGGTATATTACGTTACAAGTATTATTTATAAATTCAATATCATGAGAAACTAGGACAAAACTATTTTCATACTCTTGAAGATATCTAGTAAGCCATGTTATATGTTCTTCATCTAAATAGTTTGTAGGCTCATCTAATATAAGAATAGTAGGATTTTCAAGTAGAAGTTTAGTAAGAAGTACTTTCGTTCTCTGTCCTCCACTTAGGTCAGTTACATCTTTGTCAAGACCAATCTCTCCAAGACCAAGACCATTTGCAACCTCTTGTATCTTAGCATCTATCATATAAAAACCACTATTTTCAAGTATAGTTTGTATTTCTGCCGTTTCTTCAAGAAGCTTACTCATCTCATCATCATTAGCTTCTCCCATTTTGTCATACATAGCAATCATTTCTTGCTCTAAATCAAACATATGCTTAAAAGCTTCTCTAAGCACTTCTCTTATTGTTTTACCTTTACTTAGAACTGTATGTTGGTCTAAGTAACCTACTGTGGCTCTTGAAGACCATTTTATATTTCCAGCATCTGGCATAAGCTTTTTTGTTATTATATTTAAAAAACTTGATTTTCCTTCTCCATTAGCGCCAACTAGTGCAATATGTTCACCTTTTCTAAGTCTAAAAGATACATTTTCTAATATTGTTCTAGCACCAAATCCATGACTCACGTTTTCTACTACTAGCATTCTAACACCTCTCAAAAAAATTTTACACATTCTATACTATAATATATTCTTTTTAAACTTAAATCAAGTATTACCAATATTTTTAGTTATATTTACAACAATTTAACCTAGAATAATCTTTATCTTTATATTATGTACAATAAAAAATAGAGATAAAAATTAGGAAAATAATACCAACCTAACTTTTTCTCTATTTATACTCTATTTAAAATACTCATCTAATCCATCTGCAACACATTGCATCATTTTTCTTTGATATTCTGGATTTGACATCATTTGGTCTTCATTGTAGTTACTCATAAATCCCATTTCTACTAATACAGCTGGAACTTTTGACCAGTTGAATCCAGTCAAATCTCCTCTTTGAACGATTCCATTAATTTGTATTCCAGCTTGTTCCATATTTTGTTTAATAAATTCAGCACATTTATTACTATCTTCATATATAGGTGCTGTATATTTTCCATCCTTTTCAGGAATTAATATGGATGCACCAGTTTTTGAAGAATTATTTAAACTATCTGCATGTATTCTTACAACCATATCTGCTTTTTTATCATTAGCAAGTATCGCTCTTTCTGAATTACTTATATTTATATCATGAGTCTCTCTAGTCATTATTACATTATAACCTTTAGATTCTAATATATTTTTTAAAACAAGAGATGCTTCTAAGTTTAAAACATATTCTGGTTTTTTTGTAGCAATACCCTCTGTTCCTGAAGATACTCTCGCTTTTTGAGAGGAAGAACCTGGAGCTACTGGTTCTAAATTGCCATCGCCTTTTCCCTGATGTCCTGGGTCTATACAAATTAAAAACTTTTTATTTTTTTGAGTTTCATTTTTATTATCTGATGATTTATTTTCTGATGACTTTTCCTTATTGCTTTTTGAATTTGATTTGTCTTTATCTTTTGTATTTTCATTTGAGTTTTTATCTTTATCTGCTTTTTCATTTGTAGTAGTTCCTGAACTAATTAAATTTGTAGTCTTGTAAAAATTACTAACAGGATTTGATGTTCCTATAATTATAATTCCCATGGCAATTATACAAGTAACTAACAATCTATATTTTTTCATGTTTTGCTCCTTTCTAATGATAGACAGTTATTATTTATTTTAATTTATATGAATATGTATCTATTTTATCATATACACTCTTTATTTTATTTATTTTTATGAAAACTAAGGTGTTATTGAGTCAGTTTTCCAAGCATTAAAAACTAATTCTTGCACAACATAATACAGAAGCAGCAAGAAAACTTCAATTCTATTATTAAAATAATTTAATAAGAAAGAGGTGTTTTATGCAACTTAAAAATTTTTATTTTAAAGATAAAGCTTTAAATAAAAGAACTAACTTAGCTAAGTCTAAATTTACAATTGTTTTAACTTTTTTATTTTTATTATATTTTTTCTCAAATAATTTAATTTATGCACAAAATTTACAAAAAAGTGAACCTGAATATTTAATACCAATTGGAAATGTACTTCAAATCGATGCAGAACTAAAAAATATTATTGTTAGAAATCCTGGTGAAGCATCTCCACTTAGATTAGGTGATGCAATAGTAAAAGTAAATAATGCTGAGATTGATGGATATAGTGACTTTGTAAATACCCTAAATGCTTTACCAGAAGAAAAACCAGTATCTATTTTATTAAATAGAGGTGGTCAACTTATAACAATGAAAACGACTAAGCACATATTAGAAAAAATTAGTTTTAATAATTTACTTTCTGGGTTTGCTACTTTAACATATATTAATCCAGAAACATCAGAATTTGGTGCTGTAGGTCATCCAATAAGTGTTGGTAATGCAAGAAAGATACCTATTAAATCTGGTTCAATTTCTACAACAAAACATCTTAATATAGAAAAATCTTATAAAGGTAGTGTTGGATGTATAAATGCAAAAAGAGAAAATATTATTGGTAGTTTTACAGAAAATACTGATTTTGGAATAAGAGGTCAAATTAACAACTTTGATATTGCTAATTTAACAAAATATAAAGTAGCTTCTTTAGATGAAGTTAAAACAGGAAAAGCTCAAATAATTTTACAAGATAATTTTAATGAATGTAAAAAATATAATATTGAAATTATAGATATAGAAAACCAAAAACATCCAGAAAGTAAAAGTTTTAAAATTAAAATCACAGATAAAAAACTTTTATCTCAGACTGGTGGTATTGTACAAGGGATGAGTGGTACTCCAATAATTCAGGGTGATAAAATAATCGGAGCAGTCTCTCATGCAATTGAAAATGACCCAGCTGTAGGTTACGGTGTATTTATTAAGTGGATGTTGTAAATAATATAGATAAATAGTAATTTAAATATTAAATATATGATTAATAATATATTTGGTCTAAATGTAATCTATTTACACCATAGACCAAATATATTAAATATTTTACATAGTATAAAATATAATTTTTTATTGAAATTATATTAATATTATTTACAAAATTTTTATTTATAAACTACTTTTTCAAATTTATTTAAAAATATAGAAATTTATATTACTTATTAGCATTCTTTCCAGTGTTAGGTAAAACATTGCCTAGATTTTTTTCTGGTATATTTACATAACTTTCTGGAACATCACCTACTATTATAGTTTCACAAATAGGTATTTGTGCTTTGATTTGTTTTGTTGAAGTTATAAGTGGTATTACTACTTTAACTTGTGTCTGAGCTTCTAAATATATTCTATGTCTTGTTTGATTGATACCTGACGATTCAAATTCCGTTTTAAAGTTTACTGATACCGTTCCTATAGGTTCAATAGAAACTTCAAGCCTAGGACCGTATTTGGCTAATATAGGACTTCCTAATGCTGTTCCTATAGGTATGTAAGAACTTGCTGTCTTAGCTTTTTTTAATTCATCCTGTATTTCTAAAGCTATTGCAGAGGCAATCTCATTCATCATTATAGTATTTGCTTGTATCATAGTTATTTTGCCATTGTTATCAAGCTGTATATCCATTAAATCTTCATAGTTTATTTTTCCTTCTACCATTTCAGCAACAGCTTTATTTATGGACCTATTTGCTAATTCAAGAGCTTTAGTTTCCGCCAACACTGTTATTGTTGGTCTTAAAGTTTTATCTATATATATAAAACTGCCTATAAATACAGACAAGAAAAGAATTAACAAAAAAATAGCTACAATTTTTCTAAATTCATTTTTCTTTTTTCTATCTACTATTCTATTCAAAATTATCCCCTCCTATTTATTTATATGTAGCTTTAGCATAATTTTTATAATATTTGTCAAAAATAAATAAAATAAAAATATAGACTTTTTAATACATTATGTTTATACATATTTACAATGTACAGAATATTATAGCAAATTCATTTTTTCTATTAATTACAAAACTACTCCTATTTGTGTTATAATATTGCATTAAGTAAGGAGGTTAAAATCTTATGAATAACGATAATGATAAAAATGGAAATAAAATTAGAAGAAAAAAAGTTAGCTCCTCTAGTAATACAAACAAACCAATTAATAGAAGTTCAGCTAACAAAACTCGTTCAACAAAAAACAAGAAAAAATCTAAAAAAAGCGATAAATTTAGAAAACTGAGAGTATTTGGTATAGTATTTTTAGTTTTACTAGTTGTTGGTACTGCTGGTACTGCTGGTTTAGTATTTGCATCACTGAGAGATGTCTCTCCAGTTACAGAGGCTGTCTTGGATAAACAGACAAACCAAACAACTACAATTAAATACGCTAATGGAAAAACATTATCTACAGCTCCAAGTGTAAATAAAAAGACACCTGTTCCATTAGATAAGATTTCAAAGCATCTTCAACATGCTGTAATTGCAATAGAAGATGAACGTTTTTATGAACATAAAGGTGTCGACATTAAAGGTTTATTTAGGTCAGTATTAAAGACTCTTACAGGTACTAAACAAGGTGGTAGTACTATTCCTATGCAGGTATCCAAAATGTTGTTAACAACTGAACAACAAACTCTACCTCGTAAAATAAAGGATATCTACTATGCATATGAGATGAGTAAAACAGTAAGTAAAGATAAAATACTAGAAACTTATTTAAATAACTTTTTCGTTGGTAGAGGTCTAGCAGGTGCTGAGGCTGGTGCACGTGGTTATTTTGATAAGTCTGCATCTGACCTTACTATAGCTGAGTCAGCACTTCTTGCTGGTTCAACTAAAAATCCATCAAAATTTTCAGCTTATAAAACTTCTAAATTAGATGGAAGTGAAACTAAGGGTGATTTAGAAAATAAATTATTATTTTTTGTTAACACAACTGATGATGATTTAGATGACCCTACAAAAGTAGACTTTGATATGATTGAGAAAATAAATTCTTGGGAACTTATATCTAATGATACTTATAGACAATTAAAAGCAGGTACATTAGTTGTAAGAAAAGCTGTAAGTAATCCAGAAGCTAAGAAAAGACAAGAAGTTGTTCTAAAGAAAATGTTAGAATTAGGATATATAAAGCAAAGCGAATATGATGAAGCAATCAAAGCTAAAATAGAAATAAAATTACCTAAATCATCTGACAAAGTTTCTTCATCTGTAGAAGACCTTATTGAAAGTGAAGTTATAAATGCTCTAATGGAACAAGGACATACAAATGATGAAGCTCAAAACCTATTCTACAATGGAGGTCTAATTGTAAATACAACTATAGACCCTAAAATGCAAGATGCTTTAGAAGAAGAATATGATAAAAATAGCAATTTCCCAGGACATATGGTCGGTCCTGATGGAGTTAGTCAACCGCAATCTGCAATGGTAATCTTAGATTATAAAAATGGTGAAATAAGAGCACTAGCTGGAGGAAGAAATATAAGTGGTAGAAAAACTTTAAACCGTGCTACTAACCCTCATCAACCAGGTTCTGCTATAAAACCTCTGGCAATTTATACACCAGCTATTGATACTTTAAAAATTACACAAGCAACCTCTCTAAGTGATGCTAGAGGAGGATATAAGTTTGAAGAGAATACTAAATGGAACCCAAGAACTACTACTGCTGGTCATGGTTCTATGAGTTTACGTAGAGCTCTTGCTAAATCTTCAAATACAATAGCTGTAAAAACTGCTGAGATGCTTGGAGATTCTTATGATGAATGTATAGATATAATGATGGACTACTTAAAGAACTTTGGTATAACAACTGTGAAGAATAGTCAGTCAGGAGCAACTGATAGGCAATTCCCATCATTAACACTAGGTGGTATGGCAAATGGTATTACTCCACTTCAGATGGCTGCTGCTTATGGTACATTAGCAAATCAAGGAGTTTATGTAGAACCATCAATTTTCACTACTATAACTACTTTTGATGGTCAATTATTAGTTAAAAATGCTCCTGAAGAACATAAAGTTGTAGAACCCGAAGTAGCTTATGTTGTTACAGATATGTTAGAAAGCGTAATTACTGAAGGTACTGGTGGTATAGCAGCACTTCCAAATGGAATGCCTGTAGCAGGTAAAACAGGTACTACAAATAGTGCATATGATGCTTGGTTTGTTGGTTATACACCTTATTATGTTGGAGCAACTTATATCGGAGATGATGCTGGAAGAAAAGATGATTCTGGTAACACCATAAAACGTAGAGAAGTTCCTCGTGGAAGTACTAGTACTGCGAAATTATGGGAAAAAATTATGTCAAAGATACATGCTAACTTAACAGTAACTGAATTTGAAGTTCCTAAAAATGTATATTTTACAAAAATTAATTTAGATGATGGAGGAAAGCAGTCTTCTGGCTCTAAAGCAGCATTTATTGAAGGTACTGCTCCTACTAGAGTAAGTTCTCAACCATCATCTGAAGATACAAAGAAACCAGATAACAATCAACAAGAAGAAGATAATAACAACAACAATAATTCAGGTAATAATGGTGGTGGCTCTACTCCTCCTGATAATGGCGGAAACAATAATGGTGGTGGCTCTACTACTCCTGATAATGGTGGAAATAATAATGGTGGTGGCTCTACTACTCCTGATAATGG